>JAUXHZ010000062.1 GCA_030621255.1 Candidatus Latescibacterota bacterium | reverse complement strand
CCACTTATTGGAAGTTCAGCTGTCATCTTATGTTAAATTTCTACAGCTGAATGTCCCGAGGGAGAAGAGGAAAATTTCCGGATTAGAGTCGGTTTTTAGATCGATATTTCCCATCATATCATCGAGGGGCAATTTTTCACTGGAGTATATTGGATATACTGTTGGCGAGCCGAAGTACTCAGTTGAAGAATGTAAAGACCGGGATCTGACTTTTGCTGTTCCGTTAAAGGCTTCATTGCGTCTGGTTATAATGGAGAAGGGTGCCGAGAAGGAAACTATCAAGGATATTATCCAGAGCGATGTTTATCTTGGGGAGATTCCTCTGATAACGGACAAGGGCACTTTTATAATTAATGGCGCTGAAAGGGTTATTGTCAGCCAGTTACACCGTTCTCCCGGAGCGGTTTTCAGCGATAAATACCATGCTAACGGAAAAAGGCTCTTTAGCGCCAGGATCATTCCGTATCGTGGATCATGGGTACAGTTCGCGATAGATGTTAATGATATAATGTATGTTTATATAGATCGCCGCAGAAAGATGCCTGTAACTATATTGCTTAAAGCGATGGGGTTTGAACCTAACAGCGGGATTATCAGGCTTTTCCATACTACAGAAATTTATAAGATTGTTGCAGGAAAGGGCAAGAAGGATAAAGCCTTGATCGAAAGAGCTGTCGCTGAGGATGTTGTTGACCCTGAAACAGGCGAGATAATTATTGAATGCGGCAAACTGATTACTGAAGAGATTCTTGAGGTATTGAAAAAGAGAAAGATTTCGAAGCTTGTTCTTTTGAAGAAGAAAAAAGGGCTTGATAGTGATGTCATCCTCAAAACTCTTGAAAAGGATACAACAGCAAATACTGAAGAGGCTCTGAAACGAATTTATAATTTGCTCAGGCCCGGAAACCCCCCGAATCTGGAAACGGCCAAGGCTCTTCTGCAGAGATTGTTCTTTAATCCCAAACGTTACGATCTGGCAAAAGTAGGACGGTATAAGATCAATAAACGTCTTGGTATAGATGTTCCTATGGATACAACCACACTGACGCCTAAAGATTTTTTGGCGGTAGTGGCGAATCTTATTAATCTTAAAGAAACCGATGGCCCCGTTGATGATATTGATCATCTGGGTAACAGGCGTGTACGTTCTATTGGGGAACTTCTTTCCAATCAGTTTTCAATAGGCCTTTCAAGAATGGCAAGGATTATCCGTGAAAGAATGACAATTCAGGAATCAGATAATCCGACTCCTTACGACCTGGTAAATGCAAGAACGGTCAGCGCTGTAATACAATCCTTCTTCGGCAGCAGTCAGCTTTCGCAATTTATGGATCAGACTAATCCTCTTGCCGAGCTGACTCACAAGCGGCGTCTTTCAGCTCTGGGCCCCGGTGGGTTAACCCGTGAAAGAGCCGGGTTTGAAGTAAGAGATGTGCATTTTACGCATTATGGCCGGCTGTGTCCCATTGAGACGCCGGAAGGGCCGAATATCGGGTTAATAACATCACTTGCATCTTTTGGTCATCTAAATGAGTTCGGGTTTCTGGAAACGCCGTACTTGAAGGTTAAAAATGGGGTGGTGACCGATGAAATAGAAATGTTATCTGCTGATATGGAAGATAACGTAATAATAGCTCATGGGAGTTCTGCGGTTGACAGCAAGGGGAAACTCACTGCGACTAAAACGATGGCAAGACGCAAGAGCGATTTTGTGCTGGTAGATCCAAAGAAAGTTGATTATATCGATATTTCTACAAATCAGCTGGTTGGTATTTCAGCGGCGCTTATCCCTTTTCTTGAGCATGATGATGCTAACAGGGCTTTAATGGGCTGCAACATGCAGCGTCAGGCAGTTCCATTGTTAATAACCGAAGCCCCACTGGTTGGAACCGGGCTTGAGGGTAAAGCGGCGTATGATTCAGGAGTTCTTTCCATTGCCAAGAGGACCGGTGTAGTGAAGAGTGTTTCTGCTGATAGAATCCAGATTTCTTACAGTTCTGACGGCAGGGATGACGATCTGGACGATTTTTCAGGTTTTGGCGGATTTGATGAATATAAACTCGTGAAATATCAGAGATCAAATCAGGATACTTGTATTAATCAGAAGCCGATAGTGAATCTCGGAGATAAGATTAAAAAAGGCGATGTGATTGCCGATGCTTCAGCCTCGGATAATGGAGATCTGGCAATCGGGAAAAATTTGGTGGTTGCCTTTATGCCTTGGCGTGGTTACAACTACGAGGATGCTATTATCATAAGCGAACGTCTTGTGAAAGATGATGTGTTAACATCTATTCATATAGAAGAATATGAAATACAGGTTCGTGATACTAAAGCAGGCAAGGAAGAGATTACAAGAGAACTTCCCAATATGGGAGAAGACGCGTTGTCCAACCTTGATGAAGATGGAATAATAAGGGTGGGGGCTCGTGTCAAAGCCGGTGATATTCTTGTCGGTAAGGTTACGCCAAAGGGAGAAACGGAACTTACTCCAGAAGAAAGGCTGCTTAAAGCAATATTCGGAGAAAAGGCGGGAGATGTCCGTGACGCTTCCCTTAAAGCCGGGACCGGCATGGATGGAATAGTAATCGACGTGAAGCTCTTTTCCCGAAAAGAGCGTGACGAGCGGGCGAAAAATCACGAAAAGAAAAAGATAAAAGCCCTGAACCAAAGGGCCCAGGAGGAAAAAGATTTTGTAAAAGCCAGGAGAAAAGAGCGGCTGGAAAAATTAATGCTTGGACAGACAACGGAAAAGCTTATTCATTCGGAAACTGGCGAGATACAGGCAAAAGCGGGCAGGAAGATCACGGAAAAATTGCTTAAAAACATAGCTGTTGATTATCTGCACTGGGGATTGCCTATAGTGAAAAATGCGGATGTTGATGAGAAAATTCAATCTTTGATGGAAACAGCCGCCAGAGCTATCGATGGAATCGAGACAAAATATGAAAAAGAACTTGAAAGGATGAAACGTGGCGATGAGCTTCCTCCGGGAGTAAACAAACTGGTGAAGGTGTACATTGCACGGAAAAGAAAAATAGCTATTGGTGACAAAATTTCCGGACGGCATGGAAACAAAGGAGTTATCTCTACGATAGTTCCTGAAGAAGATATGCCTTACTTGGAAGATGGAACACCTGTTGACATCGTATTGAATCCGCTCGGAGTTCCAAGTAGAATGAATGTTGGACAGATTCTTGAGACACATCTCGGGTGGGCGACACACAAACAGGGAGCAAGAGCTATTACTCCTGTGTTTAATGGAGCGACTGTATCCGAAATTAAGAAAGCGCTTAAGGATTCCGGATTATCCGAGGATGGGAAATCTGTTCTTTACGACGGCTTCACTGGAGAAGCCTTCGATAACAGGATTACAGTCGGGTATATTTATATGATGAAACTTTCACATCTCGTTGATGATAAAATTCACGCGAGATCTATCGGGCCTTATTCGCTTGTTTCACAGCAGCCGCTTGGCGGTAAAGCACAGTTTGGCGGCCAGCGGTTTGGTGAAATGGAAGTATGGGCGCTGGAGGCCTATGGGGCTGCGTACTGTCTTCAGGAGATATTAACTGTTAAATCCGACGATGTTGTTGGAAGAAGCAAAGTGTATGAAGCGATTGTGAAGGGTGGAACCGCTCCTGAGCCGGGGTTACCCGAATCGTTTAGTGTGTTATTAAAAGAACTTCAGAGTTTGTGTCTGGATGTAAGCCTTGAAAGGGAATAAAGAGTTGGAGGTTTCCTTTGTATACTACCTTCTTTGATAAAAATCGAGATTATCCCAGTGGGATTACGGCAATGGGAATTAAGCTAGCTTCACCGGAAGCTATTCGTTCCTGGAGTTATGGGGAAGTCTTAAAACCTGAAACCATTAATTACCGTTCTTTTAAACCGGAAAAGGATGGCCTTTTCTGTGAAAGAATATTCGGGCCCGTGAAAGACTGGGAATGTGCCTGCGGAAAGTATAAACGGATTCGTTACAGGGGAGTGATTTGTGACAGGTGTGGCGTTGAAGTTACTCATTCAAAAGTCCGAAGAGATCGAATGGGGCATATTGAACTGGCTGTGCCGGTTGCTCACATATGGTTTCTAAAAGGTATCCCCAGCCGTATCGGATATATGTTGGATATCTCTATTCGTGATCTTGAACGAATATTTTATTATGAATCCCGTGTTGTGATAGACCCCGGAGAATCAGGGTTAAAGTATATGGAGCTTATTGATGATGAAACATACTTCGAACTTGTTGAGAAAGAGGTCGAATTTACGGCGAAGATGGGCGGAGTGGCTATTCGCGAGTTGTTGGCGCAGGTAGATATTGAAGGAGAAGCTGTTAATCTTAGAGCGCAATCGAAAATTGAAACATCTGTACAGCGCAAGAAAAAAGTGCTCAAACGTCTAAGAGTAATGGAAGCTTTCCTCAATAGTCCCAACAAGGCGGAGTGGATGATACTTGAAGCTATTCCTGTACTTCCGCCTGATTTGCGTCCTCTCGTTCCTCTTGAAGGGGGCAGGTTCGCGACATCTGATTTGAACGATTTGTACAGAAGGGTTATTAATCGCAACAATAGATTAAAAAAACTTATAGAGATACGGGCCCCCGAAGCAATATTGAGAAATGAAAAAAGAATGCTTCAGGAGGCGGTTGACGCGTTGTTTGACAACGGAAGACGTTCCCGCCCGGTCAGGGGACATGGGAACAGGCCTCTTAAGAGTTTAAGCGATATGCTTAAAGGGAAGAAAGGCCGGTTTCGCCAAAACCTTTTAGGGAAAAGAGTGGATTATTCCGGCCGATCTGTAGTTGTAGTGGGGCCGGAACTTGAAATAGATCAATGCGGCCTTCCAAAATCAATGGCTCTGGAATTATTTAAACCTTTTATTATTCGTAAGCTTGAAGAAAAGGGTTATGTTCAGACCGTAAAGAGTGCTAAAAAACTTGTAGAGCGTGAAAGGCCTGAGGTATGGGACATCCTCGAAGAAATAATAAAGGACCATCCAGTTTTACTTAACAGAGCTCCGACTTTGCACAAATTGGGAGTTCAGGGATTTCATCCGACACTTATTGAGGGGAAAGCTATACAGATCCATCCCCTGGTGTGTGCTGCCTTTAATGCTGATTTTGACGGTGATCAGATGGCTGTTCACGTACCTCTGTCACTTGAGGCGCAAATGGAGGCGCGGACATTGATGCTGTCGGCGAATAATATTATGTCTCCAGCTGATGGCGGAGCGTTGGCTACACCTTCGCAGGATATGGTTCTTGGAATATATTACCTTTCAGTGGAGAGAGTGGGGAGCAAGGGTGAAGGTAAGATATTTTTCTCTCCCCGGGAGGCGATAATGGCGTACGATAGTGGTGTTGTTAATCTCCATGCCATTATCAAAGTACGAATAAACGGGGAATTGCTGGAAACTACTGTCGGCAGGTTGATTTTTAACGGTATAGTTCCCGATGAAATTGAATTTGTGAATAAGCTTCTTGATAAATCCGCTTTGAATAAGTTGGTTGCAGAAAGCTACAAGAGGCTTGGGAATTATGTGACGGTTCAGTTCCTTGAGAGACTGAAAAAAACTGGATTTGAGTTTTCAACAAAAGCCGGGATAACATTCGGGTTTGATGATATTGTTGTGCCGAAAGAAAAATCGGATATGATCCAAAAAGCTGAAAAGGAAGTTGAAAAAATTCTAAAGCAGTATGCAAACGGTGTTATTACAGATGGTGAACGATACAACAAGGTGATTGATATTTGGACTCACACAACAAATGATGTGGCTGACGCGATGAATGATGCGTTGAGCGAGGATCAACACGGGTTTAATCCCATTTATATGATGGCAAATTCAGGGTCTAGAGGGAGTAAAGATCAGATACGTCAGCTTGCGGGAATGCGTGGATTGATGGCCAAACCTCAGAAAACAATCACGGGTGGAATCGGCGAAATTATCGAAATGCCTATTACTGCAAATTTTAAAGAAGGCTTGTCAGTGCTGCAGTACTTTATATCCACGCACGGTGCTCGGAAAGGGTTGGCTGATACGGCTCTTAAAACAGCAGATGCCGGTTATTTGACGAGGCGTTTGGTTGATGTAGCCCAGGATGTAATTATAACTGAAAATGACTGTGGAACGATAAGGGGAATTGACGCAACCGCGCTTAAAGAGGGCGAAGAAGTTATCGAATATCTAAGCGATCGAATCCTGGGACGTGTTGCGATAGATGACGTTGTAGATCCTCATAGTGGAGAAGTGCTGGCGGAAGCTAATAGCCTCATAGATGAAGATACAGCGGAAGATATAGAGGAACGAGGGGTATTATCAGTTAAAATAAGATCGGTGTTGACATGCGAATCCGAAAGAGGGGCTTGTGCTCTCTGCTATGGAAGTAATATTAGCGATGGCAAAATGGTTGATCTTGGCGAGGCGGTAGGTGTTGTCGCGGCGCAGAGTATCGGGGAACCTGGTACCCAGCTCACTTTGAGAACGTTTCATGTAGGAGGGACGGCAAGCA
>JAUXHZ010000048.1 GCA_030621255.1 Candidatus Latescibacterota bacterium | reverse complement strand
TCCGGGATCCGGGGTTTGAAGACAGAGAAACAATTGCGACTGGTACGGCAGCTGCAGCAGCTGGTGGATATACTTCGATTGTCTGTATGGCGAATACTAATCCAGTAGTCGATGAACCGAGCGTTGTACGCTATATTCTGGATAAAAATAGAGAAGTTGGCGAAACCAGGCTCTATGTAATAGCCGCTGTTACAAAAGGGCTGGATGGAAAAGAGATAAATGAGTTTCATTTGTTAAAAGAGGCTGGCGCGGTAGCCCTAAGTGATGATGGAAATTTCATTACTAACAGCAAGGTAATGCGGAGTGCCCTTGAATACGCGGGATTACTTGGACTACCTATTATTTCCCATTGTGAAGACCCGGATCTTGCAGGGGACGGATTAATGAATGAAGGATACTATTCCACCAAACTTGGGTTTACCGGGATACCGGCTGTCTCGGAGGAAATTGCCGTAGCGAGGGATATAGCGCTCGCAAAATTAACAGGTTCGAGGCTTCATGTAGCGCATGTCAGCACAGCAGGTTCGGTAGAACTGATCAGAGAAGCTAAGAAAAAAGGTATTCCTGTTACGGCCGAAGTAACTCCTCATCATTTGACAATGGATGATTCTCTGCTTCAGGAATATGACAGGAACTTAAAGGTTAATCCTCCCCTTAGAAATTTGGAGGATATAAAGGCGCTAAAGAAAGCGCTTAAAAACGGAACGATCGATTGTATCGCGACAGACCATGCCCCTCATACCGAGATTGACAAACAGGTTGAATTCAACTTTGCCCCTCCTGGAATGATTGGCCTTCAGACAGCTTTTTCCCATCTTTATACTGAACTTGTTCTATCCGGCGAGCTGGAGTTGATAGATCTTGTAAAGATGATGACATCCGCTCCCGCTAAGACACTCGGTATCCCGGGAGGGACTCTGGAGGTAGGCGTTCCGGCGGATCTTGTAGTTATAGATCTTGATGCGGAATGGATATTTAACGGAAAAGTTAACAGATCAAAATCTTTAAATACCCCGCTTGCGGAAAGAAGCTTTAACGGGCGTGTTCAGGGGATATTTTTAGCTGGAAAGTGGAAACAAATGGTTTGATAAAATCACTTTATTTACACCAACAGTTATAATGGGAAGTGTTTTATTTTTATCGGGAGAGGTTGTGGTGAGAGAAAAGAAGAGACGGTTTGCTTTGCTGGTTATTATAGCGGGAGTGTCACTGTGTGTTTTATCATCTTGTGTCTATTTTAACACATTTTACAATGCTCGCCGCATTTATAGTGATGCTGAGGAAAAACGGAAGCGAAGCAAATCGGTAACCGGTAACGAAGATGAATATCAGCGTGTTGTAGTTAAGTGTTCCATGATTTTACAGAATCACCCGGACAGCCGGTGGGCTGATGACGCTGTTTTTCTTCTAGGAAAGGCGCTCTTCAGGCAGGGGAAATATAACAAGGCGGCAAAAAAATTTGAGGAGATTATCGATAATTGGGGCAAGGGGGATTATGCTCCGTTGTCACTTTTCTGGTTGGGAAAAGTGTATTTTGTGACGGAGGATTATAATAAAGGATTAACATATACGGCTCGTTTCATAAAGAAATACCCGGAACATAAAATGCGTTTCCGGGTAATGTTGCTCGCCGGAGAAATTAACCTGAAACTCGATCAGCGGGAAGAAGCTCTCGGGTTTTATTCAAGTGTGATTCAGGAGTCGGATGACGATGAAATTATAGCTGAAGCGATGCGGAAGTGTGCGGATTTGCATTATTTATTTGAGCAATGGGAAGAGGCCGCCGGTTTTTATAATAGGATATTACGTAAAGGTATTTCTTGGGAAATACGTTACAATGTGTCACTGCCGCTGGGAGTATGTTATACAAAACTCGGTAGATGCCGTGAGGCGATCGGATTATTTGACGGACTTCAGGAAGATGTAACCAAGCGGATTGAAAAAGCGCCCATACTTCTGGGCAAAGCAGCCGGATATGTATGTATGGACTCTCTCGAACAGGCCACAGAATTTTATGAGGATATTATTGGCAAATTCCCTAAATCATTGTTTTCAGCGGAGGCTTGCTATCGCGTCGGTATGATATATCATGGAAGGCTGGATTCGCTTGAAAAGGCTAAGGAGTATTTTGCCAGAGTAGGGAAAGAAGCCCCGGGATCGGAATACGCGACAGAAGCTTTAAAAAAATCGAACAGTATAGCACGGTTACTGGAACTTGATAATGTAAAAGAGGGTGAAGAAACAGAAAAGCAAAAGGCTAAAAGAAAATTCTATTCCGCGGAACTGCAATTAACCCAATTCGGAAGGACAGAAGAAGCTCTGAGGGATTATTATGCCGTTCTGGACAGTTTTCCCGATATGGAAGCCAGTTCCAAGGCCGCCTATGCGATTGGCTGGATCTATCAGGAAAAACTAAAGGAAGAAAATAAAGCGCTGACGGCTTACAGGGAAGTCGTCAGACGATTCCCCAGGTCTGTTCAGGCCTTGGGTGCAATCGAACGGATTGGGCATCTTGGTAATGAAGAATTGAAAGAAAGCCTTCAGGTATATGTAGATTCTATGCGTGCGTTGCCGCCTGACACCAGTGAAGCAGCCGAGGCTTTGGAGTTTTCTGAAATTTCCGGCAGTGGGAATATCAGTGACAGTTTAAGCGCTGAAGCCGATTCGGTGTCGTTGCCGCTGGACTAGCAGGATGCAGGTTTGTACCGTTGATGAAGAAGTGTTATGTGTTCACGGCGGTAACAATGTAAAGATGAAACTTTTTTAGAGGGAGAAAAGATTGACTGATTTAACGATGGGTTCTTATGAGACAGAGCTTCTCTTATCTGAAAAGGTTTCCCCTTCGAGTTTTCTTCTCACCTTGTCGAAACCCGATCGATTTATAGATGCCATGCCCGGACAGTTTGTTTCGATAAAGATCGGCGAAGGGATATCTCCTCTTTTAAGGCGTCCGTACAGTATAATGGATATTACAAAGGACTCCATTGTTCTGCTTGTAAGGGTTGTTGGAAAGGGTTCCGCCCTTCTTGCTTCCAGAAAAAAAGGAGATCTAATTGAAATTATAGGCCCTCTCGGGGGCAGCTGTTTTGAACTTAAGGATGATCTTAACGCGGTTTTTATAGCCGGGGGAACCGGCCTTGCTCCTCTTGTCTTTGCGGCAAGAAAATGGACAAAAGAAAAGAAGCCCGGCGAGCTGCACCTTTTGTATGGAGCCGCGAGCAGTAATGAAATTCTGGCGGATCTTTGCATGAGGGATTTTACGGAGGTTCACATAGCGACGATTGATGGTTCCAAAGGTTTCAACGGAAATGTAGTTGAGATGTTTCAAGATTTATCTGAAAGGGGTGTTCTGCCGGAGGGGCAGCTGTTTTCATGCGGCCCAGTGGGCATGGTAAAGGCTCTTCTGGACAGTAACGCCGCCTCTTTTATCGATCATCACACTTCACTTGAAGCTGTTATGGCCTGCGGTGTCGGTGCCTGCAGAGGGTGTGTTGTTCCTTTGAAGTCTAAGAATGGTATAGAGTACAGGTCAGTCTGCGGAGACGGTACGGTTTTCAGGGCTGAGGATATTGATTGGAAACGATGGGGAAAATAGAATGAAAAGTGTTAAATAAGATATGAAAAACAAGAATTTTTATATCGGCAATACAATTTTTAAAAACCCTGTTTTTCTAGCCTCCGGACCGGCGGGTTATGGGATTGAGTACAGAGACCTTATCAATCTTGAGAAACTAGGGGCGGTTGTTACGAAAACAATTTCTTTAATGCCGAAGGAAGGGAATTCGGGGACGAGGCTCCAGGAGACTGAAGCTGGGCTTCTTAACAGTGTGGGGCTTGAAAATGTGGGAGCGCGGTGTTTTTTTGAAGAAAAGTTCCCGGAGCTTTTAAATGCCGGAGCCAAACCTGTAGTAAGTCTCGCTTGTGAGGGTAAGGAAGAATATATCAGCCTTCTTGAAATTACTTCGAAACAGAAAAAAGTGGAGGCGGTCGAACTGAATCTCTCGTGCCCGAATGTTGAAGAGGGAGGGATGGCGGTTGGAACCGATCCGGAACTACTCAGATGGTATATTACAAAAGCGAAACTTATTCTTGGGAATATAACCGTTTTGGCAAAATTGACACCAAATGTGGAGAACATTTCCTCTCTTGCTGTTGTTTCTGAAAGGGCTGGCGCAGACGGGATAACCGCTATTAACACACTTCTTGGAATGGATATTAATCTAAAATCCGGCGGCCCCGTTTTTGATAGAGTCGTAGCCGGGCTTTCCGGGCCCGCAATTATGCCTGTAGCACTGAGAGCGGTCTGGGAGATAGCACAGGTTGTGCGAATTCCGGTGATTGGTGTTGGGGGAATATCTTCGGTAGAGGATTCCGCAAAATTTTTCGCGGCAGGCGCGGCCGCCGTTCAGATAGGAACCGCTATATTTTATGATCCGGGGTTGCCGGAGAGGATTGTGGATTCACTTGAGGTTTGATTCAGGGTTGAATTGCCGGAAGGATTGGCTATGAGCGGAAAATGGAATATACCGGAAGTTATAGTGGCTCTGGATGTTGAAGAGGGGAATGAAGCGCTGAAGCTTGTGAGGGAACTTAAGGGAAAGGTCGACTATTTTAAGATTGGAAGCAGACTTTTTACGGCTGAAGGTCCAGCGCTTATAGAAAAAATAAACAGTTTGGGTTGTTCGGTATTTCTCGATCTTAAGTTTCATGATATTCCGGCTACTGTAGCTGGTTCGGTTAGAGCGGCATGTAGCCACGGAGTACGAATGATGACTCTCCATACTACAGGGGGGGTTGAAATGATGAAGGCTGCGGTTCGGGAGGTCGAAAAGAAATTCGATAAGTTCAGCGCGAAACGGCCTCTTCTGGTCGGCGTAACAGTTTTGACCAGTATATCAAGGGAGGATCTGGAGATAATATCTACGGCGCAGGATGAAATATCAGATATTGTCCTGAAACTTGCGGCAAAAGCCAAAGAAGCCGGACTTGATGGAATAGTCTCATCGGCGTTGGAGACAGAGAGGATAAGAAAGGAATTTGGCAAAGATTTTGTTATCGTAACTCCCGGGATAAGGCCTTCCGGATATAGTACAGATGATCAGAAACGTGTAGCGACTCCAAAGTCAGCCGCGAAAGCCGGTTCTAATTTCCTAGTCATAGGACGCCCTGTTTACAGGGCTTCTTCTCCGGCGCTTGCAGTAGACGGTATTCTGCGGGAACTGAAGGAATGAAGAATAATCATGTGGAAAGCATCGATTATATTTATACTGGTTTACGCGGCACTTGTTATCACGAAGCATTACCGCTGGCTTATAGCCTGGGCAGGCATCGTCGTAGCGCTTGTCTTCGGGGTTCTTGAGTTTACAGAGATAGCTAATGGGATTAATTGGAATGTTATAGGTATATTTGCCGGTTCACTCCTTTTAGCTGATGCCTTTGTTTGTTCCAGGCTTCCCGAGGCTTTATCAGATCATGTTATCAACTGGTCGCCGAATCTGGGTATTTCTTTGATGTTAATAGTTGTTTTCGCCTCTATTTTCTCGATATTCATGGACAATGTTGTGACTGTTTTGATGGTGGCGCCTATAGCTCTCCATATAACGAAAAAAGCGGGGGTTACCCCGGTACCGGTTATAATAGGTCTCGCTATATCGTCGAATCTGCAAGGTATGGCGATACTTATCGGTGATACTCCGAGTATGATTCTGGCGGCGAGAACTCAAATGGATTTTCTGGATTTCTTTATCTACAATGGCGCAATGTCGTCATATATGACCGCAAAGATCGGGATATTCTGGTTCGTTCAGTTGGGCGCTGTTGCCGGTTTTGTCGTACTTTACTATTATTTCCGGAAGGAGAAGAGGAAACAGGAGTTGATTCCTGTAACGCCGGTTAAAAGTTGGGTTCCTGTATTGTTTCTGGCGCTTGCGGTTATTTTCCTTTCATTTGCTAATATTGTGGATCCGGATTTTGTGTGGTTTGGTGGCGTATCATGTATAGTGATGGGAATAATATCAGTCATATACGTTAGAATGAGGAAACTTCATAAAGGATTGACCATATCTCTCCCATTTGACTGGGAAACAGTGGGTTTCCTTGGCGCGGTTTTTGTTCTTGTTTATATGCTTGAAAAAAGAGGAGTAATAGCTGTTCTTGTAAATCACCTTGGTGTGCTTGAAGGAGCTAGCCCGTTTGTTGTTCTCACGGTTATAGTATGGGTATCGGTTATTGTATCCGCTTTTATCGATAATGTACCATATATTACTGCAGCGCTGCCGGTTGTCCAGGGATTGGCCGGTACTCTCGGGGTTCATCCTGAGCTTCTGGTTCTGGGTATCCTGATAGGTTCTTGTATGGGGGGAAATATTACTCCGATAGGAGCTACTGCGAATCTGGCCGCTGTCGGTATACTCAAGAGAGAAGGAAATCCTGTTTCTTTCGTCACTTTTATAAAGATAGGTGTACCATTCACGCTTGTTTCCACATTTGCGGCGTACATTGCGCTCTATTTTGTATATCGGTAAATTATTAAAAGCTGGAATGCAGATTTCCGTGGTTGTAATCGAACAGAGGTTGTATGAAAAGTATTAAGTTGATTCTATTGTTTGTTTTCCTGTTGTCAGGGTGTACAGGTGCCGGCTCTGACAAGGCGGCAAAGAAGAAATTAACCACGCATCAGAGAGATAGTGTATTGGCGAAGTCCAGACTTCCGGGTGCGCGAGCGGTGGGAAAAGCTATTGAGGTTTCAGATTCTGCCGCTGTGAGGGCAAAAAGGATAAATAAACTGACAGAATAGAGAAAGGTGTTCAACCTGTTAAGTAAGAATGCGGCGGAAAGGTGTTGTAACCCGGGGGGTGTTTTGTGGGTTTTTTATAAAATTTCCATACACTGGGAAGGGATGATGAGGTTTAATCCCCTAACTTGCTTGAATTTTAGATAGAAATTAATATATTATATGATGTAGTTGCCAATGTTGAGAATTATAGATAATAACAAGGGAGTCTGGAGGAAACATCATGAGAAGGTTTTTTATAATTTCGGGGGCTGTTTTTATCCTGTTTTTGGTGTTGGGTTGCGGGGAGGATATTAAAGCGCCCCCCCCGGTATCTGATGAATTTCCAATTGCTACAATTTGTAATCCCAGTGAAGGGGCAAGATTTTCCCAGGATGCAAAAGTAATGTTTTTCGGTAAAGGAATTGATCCTCAGGATGGTAACCTTCCAGACAGCCAACTTGTCTGGTCGTCGGACAAAGACGGTAATATCGGGAGCGGCGAATTCTATATTGACACTCTTCTTTCTATTGACACACATATTATAAAACTGGAAGTTACCGACAATGATGGGAACAGCGGCTCCGATAGTATCTCGATTGTTGTGTTTATAGATTCGGCAATGGTTTCGGTACCATCTACGGCAGGATTCAATATGGGTTGGGAAGATGGAGTGGATACCACGGGAATGAATGAGGAACCAGCTCATATC
>JAUXHZ010000317.1 GCA_030621255.1 Candidatus Latescibacterota bacterium | reverse complement strand
TGATACGGGACACGAAAAGATGATTTTCCGCCCTACCGCGCGGTAGGGCCCGTGACAAAAGAAGAATACGAATCCCGCGTCGGGAGGTATGACAAACAGCTTCGTGAAAAGACTGACTTCGATCCTGAAGGAAAATCCACAGCTGAAAAGATGAAGGTTCTCCGTGAATACAGGGAGGACCAATATCTCCAGGTCATGAACGCGGCATATAAACGAAAAGGCTGGGATGAAAATGGAGTTCCAACAGTTGAAAGGCTGAAGGAGCTGGGGATCGATATTCCGGAGCTGGTCGAAATAATAGAAAATGCCGGGTAGTGACAATGATATGAAAAACAAAAATCTCTCTTTATTCAACCGTAACGTCCCGGGCTCAACCGCTATCCTCCAGGAATCGACTGTTGGAATAGCCGGTTGCGGCGGACTGGGTTCAAACGTGGCCGTGGCTCTTGTAAGGGCGGGGATTGGCAGCCTGATCCTGGTTGACTTCGACAAGGTTGAAGCATCCAATCTAAACCGGCAGCACTATTTTCAAAATGACATAGGGAAAATCAAGGTCGAAGCGCTCGCGGGGCATCTGCGCGCCATCAATCCGGATATCAATATCAGCCTGCGCGCGGTAAAACTTTCACACAAAGACACCCCTGAAATATTCAGGAAAGCCGACCTCTTAATCGAAGCCTTCGATAACGCCGAAAGCAAACGCCGGCTTATCGAATCGTGGTGCTCGGCATTCCCCGGAAAAGCAATCATCTGCGGAAGCGGCCTTGGAGGGATTGGCCGTACAAACTCCCTCATGATGCACTCTTCCGGCAATATTTATTTCTGCGGTGATGAAGAAAGCGATTCATCGATGGGGCTCTGCTCCTCCCGTGTCGCTATAGTCGCCGGCATGCAGGTTAACGTTGCTATAGCTCTTCTGACGGGATCAAAGGAAAAATAAATGATAACGGTAAACAACAGGGATAAGCTGAAGTGGGAAAAGAGTATGACTGTTCAGAAGGTACTCGATGAGATGAAATATAATTATTCACTTATAACCGCTACCGTCAATGGAAAGCTGATCCCCGCGAAAGATTACGGCAGTCATATTCTGGAAGAAAACTCGGATCTTATCGTCTTCCATCTCGCGCATGGCGGCTAAATTGTTATTATTCCCCCACAGGTTTATAGATAAACTCTTTCTCTGAAAGTACCGTGCTATCCCGTTTAATAACAGCAACTTTCCACCTTCCATCCCAACTGTCCATCATTCTTTTCGAACTCCAGGTACGCCATAACGCCGAACGTACAGGCAATTCTATTCTGGCCATCTCCCTGCCGTCATAATACCATACATGAAAGACAGAGGTTGTATCGGAAGCCCCGGCGATTTTGGTGAAACAGTATAATTTGGCCGTTGAATTGAAAAATTGACTGCTCACTCCCACCGGAGATGCCTCTTCTACATTTTTACAGAAGAGCATTTCTTCTACTTTCAATCCCTCATCTTCCTCAGCCAGACAAAAGGAAGAAGATAATAATAAAACCATAGAAACTATGACAAGTAACTGTTTCACTATTTACTCCTTTCACATCATGATTCGCAAACATATTGCTCTATTTATAATTATAATTTTATCTTCAGAAATTTATTTTTCAAAGCCCAGAAACCAATTTGAAACTTATGCTTAAGGAGAGCCTTCCTCAGCAGACACCCCATCCAATAAGGGGTTTTATCATTTAGACATTTCTCGCGGACACTGTCACTCTGTCCGGATTTCCAGATCGTATCAAAGCTGTCTTCAGCCAAATTTCCCATAATATAATCGTGGAGAACGGAAGGATATATATCACCTCTCGGGTCAAGATAGAAAAAATCCTCTCCAGGACAGGAAGAAAAAAGCTGTTTCCCTTCAAAAGTAATAGCATACATTCCATAATAAATAAAAGCTTTCCCCCACTTCTTGAGATTATATGAAGCTAGTTCACCATTTATTATAGTCTCAAAATCCTTTTTAAGCCGTTCACTGCCAAAATCTCCGGCATTATCTTTTATCACAGATGATTCATTCTTGCCGAAGAAAAATTCGCTGTCATGTGAAACCTGCATCGTAAATTGAACGCCAAGTTCTTCCGCCAGCCTGTAGACTTTTATCATATGTTCAGAATTTTCCCCGGTAAGAGTATAGGCAATTCTTA
>JAUXHZ010000148.1 GCA_030621255.1 Candidatus Latescibacterota bacterium | reverse complement strand
ATCGAACTGGTTTCCCTGATGGCAAGGGAAAAGAAGATGAAAGCCGCCTTTTCCAGCCTTTCAGATGAGTATGATTTTATTATAATTGACTGTCCTCCAAGCCTCGGCTTGTTAACTCTAAACACTCTCACGGCCTCAGATTCGGTGTTGATACCAATTCAATGCGAATATTACGCACTTGAGGGGCTTAGCCAGCTTTTGGGAACGATTCGAATGGTTCAGAGGCATTTAAATGCCGATTTAAAGATAGAAGGGGTGCTCTTGACAATGTTCGACAGGCGTCTCAGATTGTCGAATCAGGTAGCGGAGGAAGCTATAAGCTATTTCGGGGATGTTGTTTACAAAAGTGTTATTCCGCGAAATGTAAGACTAAGCGAATGCCCGAGTTTCGGAAAACCTGTTTTAATGTATGATGTTCAAAGTGTGGGGGCGAAGAGCTATCTGAAGCTGGCTCAGGAAATAGTTGAAAAGCAAAAGGGAAAAAGAGACGAAGTAGAAACTGTCCGTAAGTCAGTGCGGCTGACATCAGAGAGGGAGCGGTAATATGAGGAAAAGGGTTCTCGGCAGAGGGTTAGAAGCTCTTATCCCGCAGGATGTTAGAGAGGGTGCCGCGGAAACGGAGCGGGTAAAAGAATTAAAAATATCTTCTATAGAACCAAACCCTGATCAGCCCAGGGAGAATTTTCGAGAGAATGAATTGGAGGAACTTGCCGGTTCAATCAGGGAAAACGGGATATTGCAGCCGATAGTTGTCAGAAGGAAGGGTGGGAGGTATCAACTTGTAGTTGGCGAACGAAGGTTGAGGGCATCCCGGTTGGCAGGGAAAGATACAATCCCCGCTCTTGTAAGGGATATCACTGACGAGGATTCATTGAAGTTTGCTTTGCTGGAGAATCTCCAGCGGGAAGATCTGAACCCCCTTGAAGAGGCGGGAGGATATGAAGCGCTTAAAAGGGATTTAGGTTTTTCAACGAATGAAATCGGCAAGATGCTTGGCAAAAGCAGAAGTGCGGTAACAAATACAATGAGGTTGTTAAAGCTTCCCGATAAGGTAAAGGCTATGATAGTTGCCGGAGAATTGACCGAAGGCCATGCCAGGGCGCTGTTGTCCATAAAGGGAGAGGCGGCGCAGATAGAATGGGCTGGAAGGGTGGTTGAAGAGAAACTTACTGTTCGTGATGTGGAGGGGAGCGAAAAAAAACGGAGAAAGAGAGTAAGAGGAAAAAGAAAAACCGACCCCGGCATCCTTGCGCTTGAAGAGAAACTTGAGCTCTATCTCGGAACGAGAACCACCATAACGCCCCGAAAGAGAGGAGGTGTACTGGCAATAGAATATTTTTCCGACGAGCAGCTTGAGGGGATATTGGAAAAAATCGGCATAGATTTCTCCGATTAGGATGGGTGTAGTAATTTCTACAGAGAGGCCGCCGAAGAAACCGGAATAAGGGTAACTGTAAAAGACGGACAGGAATTAACAATAGGGGTATATCAGGGATGAAAGATAAATTCTCAATAGTTATAGTCCCGCATGATGTCGGAAAGACACGGACTTATAGAATTCCGTATAAGGTTTTCTATACATTTCTTGTTATTCTGGCGGCCGGCGCTATACTCCTCACTATCTTTGCCGCGACATACGGCAGGCTCCTATTAAGGACAAGAGAAATAGTTGTGTTACAGAGGCAAGTGGAGGAGCTCACGCGGAAGAATGAAAAATTAAAAGAGATAGCAGTTAATATAGACAAGATAAGAATGATGAGCAAAGAAATGAGAATAATGCTTGGAGTAAATAGCAGTGAGGAATCGGATGCTGGAAGAAATGAGGTGAGATCGGCAGAAAGTGTCAACAATAAAATAGAGGATGAAAAAAACAACATCCTAAGAGCTATACCGAGCTTCTGGCCGGTAAGGGGGTTTCTGACAAAGAAATTTAATATTAGCGCGGAAGAAAGCAGCACGGATTATCATAAGGGGATTGATATTGCGGTTCAGAGGGGAGAGCCGGTGAGATCGGCTGCTTCGGGAAACGTTATAGCGGCGGGGTGGGATAAAATTTATGGATATTTCATAAGGATAGATCACGGCTATGGACTAAAAACTCTTTATGGACATAATGAAAGAATTGTAGTAAAAGATGGAGAGAGGGTAGAAAGAGGGCAGACAATAGCCTATTCAGGAAATTCGGGGAAAAGCTCAGCGCCCCATCTGCATTTTGAAGTGTCAAAGAACAATGTAAGCGTTGACCCGTTAAGGTATTTGTTGCAGTAAATTGGTTGGTTTAGTTGGCGAGGTTTAAAAAAGGAACAAGGTTATGTTTAAGAA
This sequence comes from Candidatus Latescibacterota bacterium, assembly GCA_030621255.1. Classification (GTDB taxonomy): domain Bacteria; phylum Krumholzibacteriota; class Krumholzibacteriia; order Krumholzibacteriales; family WJIX01; genus JAGHBT01. The sequence continues at coordinate 1,868 of JAUXHZ010000148.1, read as the reverse complement.
GGAAGGTGAAAAGATGGCGAATGAGGACAGAATGAATTCTATTTTCGGGAAGGGATGTAAATTTTCCGGAAAAGTTGAGGTTCAGGAAGGCACATTGAGGATAGACGGAGAATTTGAAGGAAGCGTAGATTGTCCGGGTACTTTGGTTGTTGGAAAAGGCGGCATGGTCAAGGCTGACATCAAGGTAAGTAATATCATTGTTGGAGGCACAGTGTTGGGAAATATTGATGCTGAAGAAAAAATCGAACTTCAGGCCGGCTCAAGGCTCGAGGGAGATATAAAAACGAAGAGACTAGTAATAGATGAAGGGGTGTTTTTTGAGGGGTCCTGCAACATGAGCCCGGACGGGGGAGTAAAAAAGGAAAAACCGCTGCTTCCGAAGGTTGAAATAGCGGCAAAGGAAAACCAGAAAAAAACCAACTCCTGGGCAGATTAGCCGGTTGGCAGCTGGAAGATGAAAAGTTAAAAGGGCAGGGATGGGACGGCCAACCCTGCCCTTTGACTGCAGATAGCTGCATAAGGGGTTACTTAACGTTGATTTTAACTTCCCTCGGTTTCGCGGCTTCGGTTTTTGGTATGATGATTTTTAAAACCCCGTCATTGTATTCAGCTTCGATCTTTTCAAGATTTACATGTTCGGGAAGTCTGAATACCCGCTCAAACTTACCCTGGCTTCGTTCGATGATGTGATAGTTTTCTTCTTTCTTTTCCTTTTCAAGGCTCTTTTCACCCCTGATAGCCAGGGCACCATCCTGAACCTCGATAGAAATTGCCTTCTTGTCCATGCCGGGAAGTTCGGCGGTTACAACGAAACCATTTTCGTTTTCTTTAACATTGACCATTGGGTTCCAATTTGTCTCTTTCCTTACCGCGGGCGTGCGGCTAAACCCGAAAAAGTTGTTCAGAATACGGCTGAAATCATCTTCGGCCATCGCGAGCTCTCTTGCGGGGTTCCATTTGATAAGTTCCATTTCGATCCTCCTTATTAAAGGGTTTAGGTTCTCATTTCTTTCAGTCTAATGGTAATCGCATCTTCTGTGCCAAAAAGAGAAATAACGAGCATGTGATTTATATATAACGGGTTACGTTAATACTAACAGCAACTTTAAAGTAATTGGGAAAAACCACGCAGAGAAACACTGCCATTGTGGCGCGGTCTGTCTGGCAGAAACACCTGACGAGATGGCGGTGTTTGGCCCGGGAACCGTATGGATATTATACTGGTCTTCGTTGGGCCGTTGCCATTATCGCAGTGATTTCTGCATTTGATGCCTACAGAAAGGAAAAGGTCCCTTGGGCATGGGCTTTTGGAGGAATAATGATTTCATTTAATCCGATAGTACCGATATATTTAATCAGGGGAATGTGGACACCAATTGATATCGTAGCTACAATAATATTTCTTGTTTCAATTTTTGCTGTTAAATGTAAAGAAGAGTAATAAATGCCTAACTCTCGTATCTGGACTCCTCTGGCAATAGTTATTTATATTTTTTCCTACTAAATAAAATAGTATGAATAAATAATGACTCGTTTTCTCACCCTGATGAAATCTACCAACGTTGCCCATGAGGACACGGGTGCAGCATCGTAAGGCATTATCCTTGAAATACACGAGCGCGGCGCGGTCCGGCTCAACAGGGCAAAGACCCGTGAATCAGCCTATATCTCTCCCAGCGCCTCCAGCGCGGCGTCATGATCCGGCTGTTCACCCCGCCCGCCACTGACGCCAATCGTTAGCCATTTTTATACTATTGTAAATTTTGGGAAAATCCATTCGAATCCCACTTTTTGAATTGATATCAAGTCAATATAGGACACTATAATCAAGTTGCTTTTATTTCTGGATTCCGGTACTCTCTAAAATC
>JAUXHZ010000021.1 GCA_030621255.1 Candidatus Latescibacterota bacterium | reverse complement strand
ATTAATCTAACTCTTGATACGTGTGATGAAACTGGCTGGAAATACAACGGATGGAGATTAGGACTTCTTTTCGAAAAGGGTATCGCCGACCGCCCCGGAAAGTTTTCTTATTCAGCTTTTAACCTGGATATAGCACGTTACAATGAACTTCCAGCTGGACTAAAATTTGACCTTGGATGGAAATTGTTTTCATCATTTGATAAATTACCCAGGCAATTAACTTATTCCATTTCAGGATATACAGGAATAAGAGGATTGAGAGACGATCCATTTTCTGTTCATAGAGGAGACAGACTTGCTCTTTTTTCCGGGGAACTGAGAAGTGGACTTCCTGAATTGCCGCTTCTTAGAATTCTGTTTACCAGGGCTGACTTTCTCATTTTTTCAGATATCGGTATCCTTGTTGACTCTGAGAACAAAAAGGCGCCCCTCGGATTTCTGAGCAGCCCCTTTAATAAATGGAAAAAATCAATTGGTATTGGCATCTCGGGCAACTCCTTTTTACCTTATCTCGGTATTTACCTAGCAGAGGATCTGGACAGCAGCGATTTCAGCCCGCGTGTAATTATTCGCGCGCAAAGATCATTTTAGGAATTGATATTATGATAACAAAAAAATATCCTGTACTTGAAATAGAAAATCTCAGCAAGAATTTCAACGGAACAAGTGCGCTGAATAAGATAAATCTACTATTAGATTCTCCAGGCGTTTATGGTTTTTTGGGACCTAACGGGGCAGGAAAAACAACAACCTTCAAGCTAATTTGCGCTCTTCTTAAACCAACAACAGGGCGCGTTCTTATTGATGGTAAAGATGTGCAAAGGGAAACAAGCGCCGCTATGGCCTGTCTAGGAGTCCAATTCGATTCCCCGGCTTTTTATCCAGGCCTTACAGGCGCTGAAAATCTCAAGGTAATCAGCAAATGGCTAAGAGGGAGTAAGACACAGAATATTCAGCAGCTTCTTTCATTTGCCGGATTGAACGAAGCGGAATCTAAGAAGGTAAACGAATATTCATGGGGTATGAAACAGAGACTGGGTTTAGCTTCAGCTCTATTGCCCGATCCTAAACTTGTACTGCTCGATGAACCTACAAACGGTCTTGACCCGAATGGAATTGCTTATGTGAGGGGACTTCTCCCCAAACTTGCCCATGAACAGGGAAGAACTGTTTTTCTTGCTTCACACAGAATGGAAGAGGTAGAACAAGTTTGCGACAAAGTAATAATAATACATGAGGGGACTATTATTGCATCCGGTTCTCCCTATGAGCTAACTGCCGGAAAGATAGTGGAGCTGGTTTGTGATAACCCTCATTCAGTTGTTAAATTGCTTAAAAAATTTGACAATGTCAACGATGTAACCTTACTGCCGAATAGTAAGATCCAGGTAATTTCACCTGATCTTGAAACTGGGAAGTTAAACAAATTTCTTATAGAAAATTCAGTCTTTGTTAAAGAGATAAATGAAAAACGCGAATCCCTTGAGAGTGTTTTCCTCCGCCTTACAAAGGGGAACAAGAATGAAAAGTAATCTGTCAGGAATTCTTTCGGCAGAAGTTTATAAACTCAGAAGAAGCCGAGCGAGATTTTTAATACCCGTGATTCTTGTTCTTCTTACCATATTTCTCTTTATTGGTTTAAGCGCTGCGGCTGAAAGAAATTTTATTGGTATACCCAGCGGTTTCTATATCGCATCCGCGAGTCTCGGATGGATGGTCAATATCATCGTACTTGCTCTTGTTGTTATTGCATCTTTCCAGATCTCGAATGAATTTGCGATGGGAACTGTTAAATCCGCCTGGGTAAGGCCTGTAGCAAGAAGCACATGGCTTACGGCAAAAACACTATATCTATATCTGATTACCGGAATACTCCTTTTCTCTATAGCAATACTGGTAATAATCCTTGCCTGGATTAAATTCGATCTAACCGACCTTATGGAGAAGAATTATCTTATCCATTCAGCGTGGAATATGGGTGGGAAGTTTTTTCTTGTTCTTGCTCTTACATTTTGGACATTGTGCGCCGTTGTAAGTTTTGCAACGGCAATTTCAACTCTCTTTTATCGACCTGGTTCAGCGATTGCCACAATCCTTACCTTTAGCCTTCTTATGGCGATACTTGGAATATTCCCCGTGCTAAAAGGCTTTTTACTGAGTACTTATATTTCATTGCCATTCGAGCAAATGGCAGCAATGACCAAGGGGCTGCCGCTTCCTCTTTCCTGGTCAAATCTTGTATGGCGTACACTTTCTGTCTCGGGGGTATACATGATCGTTTCAGTGGCAGCGGGACAACTGATTATTGCAAGAAAGGAAATAACTTTCTAAGGTATTACAACTTTTCAATCAACGTAGGAGCATAAATTGAGAGCTATTAAAGCAAACAAGTTTATAGAGTCTATTATAACCATGTCTTGTGTAACAATATTTCTGCTTATGTCCTCTACAGGCGGTTTATCTGCGGACGATAAACCGGACTTTTTAATATCGAAACTCGGTATAGCGGATAAACTTCTTGATATCCATGTTGAAGATCTTGACCTGGATGGCCTGAAAGATATTCTTCTTATTCACAGGAAGGGTTTGTCTCCGAATGAATCAAGATGGATTTCCATTTTTCACCAAAGTCCAAATAAAGGTTTCTCGCCCGCTGCCGATCAGTCGTGGGAAATCGATACTCTTGCCGTCATCATGGATACGGGGGATATAGCAGGGGATAGTAAGAAGGAAATTGTTTATTTTACCTCAGGTGAAATAAGATATTATCCGATTACCGGGTCTTTTTATGAAACTTCCCCTTCAGTTCTTTTCCATATTGAAGGTATGATGATTTCACCGTCCAAAGCTAATATTCCACTGGTAAACTGCGTCAAAGATTGGAATGATGATGGCAAAGATGAAATCGGTGTATTTAAATTTGATGGGTTTTCAATCTATTCGCGTGATTCTTCCGGATCTTTTACTTCTGAAAACATGGTTTCGATAAAGCTTGACACAAGCGTCAGAAGCTGGGGAATTGACAATTATGACGGTTTCAAGACTTCGGGACTTACTTCATTCTTTTCATTTCCTTCAATCAACCTGATTGACTATAACAATGATGGCCGGCGCGATTTAATAGTAACAACCAAAGACAGGCTATCTGTTTATCTAAAAGGAAAAGATGGGAGTTTTTCTCCCGCGTTTGAGCAGGAGATAAATTTTGATGTTCGTACAAAAAAAGAGAAGATCGAAGGAACAACCCATATAACAACAACAATCGATGATCTTAACGCTGATGGATACGCCGACGCTATTGTAACAAAACAAACTGCCAAGGGCCTTACAAGTTTAAGGGGTGTTCTAAATATATATCCCGGCGGCAAGGACAGCTACACTAACAAACCTCAGCAGGTTATAATCTCCGAGGGGACGGCTTCGGCAGAGACCATGATTCGAGACGTCAATGGCGACGGGCGCTTGGACCTCATTATGCCGTCTGTAAAGATCAGTATTACATCTATAATTCGAATTCTTTTAACAAGATCACTGCCGATAAATTTTAATATTTTTCTTCTGAATGAGGATGGCTCATTTTCAGACAGGCCCGACTTTTCAAAAGAAGTGAAACTCAAGATAGATTTTTCCGGGGAATCAGACGCACCGGCTTTGAACTTTGAAGGGGATTACAATTGTGATAAGAGGAAAGATTTTGTCTATGCAACAGATAAAGATGAGCTTTCAATATATCTTGGTGTAGAGGATGATAAAAAGTTGTTTTCGGATAATTCTGTTACCAAAATAAAGGTTAATGCCTTTGGGGATCTTTCAAGTTATGATCTGAATAACGACGGATATTCCGATATGATTATACATTACCCTCAGAATACAGATTATGAGGGAATGGTTACCGTACTTATTAACCTGGGGCGCATTGATTGATACTCCACATGGCAAGCTGTCCTTTAAAACGTGTTCCCATATTAAAATATTCAATTAGTGCTGTGTCTTTCTAATAATTTTCTATTAATTGATTATACGTTGCCCGGAGTATGGAAGGTGTGTTATCTTGTGTTTACGCTGAGCCGTTTGGTTAAGAATTAAGTTGGGAATGAGGGTTTTGTTGACTTCTATCAGAACTTTATCACAGGAAACAACCGGGAAAATTGCTGCGGGAGAGATTATAGAAAGGCCGGAGAATATTGTTAAGGAACTGGTGGAAAACTCTCTGGATGCCGGCGCGACCAGAATCTCCCTAACAGTGAAAAACGGTGGGAAGAAATATATAAAGATTGAAGATAATGGAAGCGGAATATCTGCCGGTGAAATCTCACTGGCGACGCGAAATTATTCTACAAGCAAGATTTCTGACTTTAAGGATATAGAGACTATCAAAACTCTCGGGTTCAGGGGAGAAGCCCTCGCCAGCATAAGATCTGTTAGTAGGCTTACGATAGCGGCAAAATCCGAAAAAGATGAAGTGGGCAGGGAAATGATCTGGGAGGGTGAGAAACTTATTAAAGAAACTCCTCTACCGAGGGAAGTAGGGGCCACAATAATTGTTGAACGCCTTTTCTTTAATCTGCCTGCCAGAATGAAATTTCTCTCAAGCGATTCCGCCGAACTAAGGCGAATTAGCTCTCTTATCCAGAAATTCAGTCTCTCCTTTCCTGAGGTCGGCATGGTACTGAATGGAAACGGAAAGGAAATCATTTCTTATAACCGATCTACTCTCAGAGAGAGGGTTGAGGCAGTCGTTGGAAGCGGAATTTTCCCCAACTTAAACTATTTTGATACTGAAACGGATAATTTAAGACTCTATGGATATACTTCATCTCCGGAAGTGACAAGAGGGAACAGAACATTGCAATACTTTTTCGTGAACCACAGACATGTTATAAACAAAGTTATGGGGTATGCCCTTCGGCGGGCCTACGAATCAGTGATACCTTACAATCGTTTTCCTATCGCTGTTCTATTCCTTGACATACCGCCGGACATGATCGATGTGAATGTACATCCGACAAAGTCAGAGATCAGATTCAAAAACGAAAAAGATATACACAGTCTGGTATTTTCTTCTATACGCGAGATCGTTAAAGGTAAAAAGACAATCTCTTTTCAAAGTAAAGTTGAATCTGTATACAAAAGCATTTTTCCGGACGATAAGGGAACGAAACAACTCCCGGGGGAACTGAAACATACGACTAACCCTGTCACAAGTATAGAAAATTATAGATACGGTAAGGCAGACAAAATAGACGGAGGTTTTGTGCTAAGAGAATCTCCGCAATCTCTATTTGAAGAAAATGAGGAAGAAAAACCATTTAAATCAACAAAACTTTACTGGCAGCTTCACGATAGCTACATACTGATTCAGATCAGGGGGGCTATGGTTATAATAGACCAACATGCCGCTCATGAAAGAATACTTTATAATAGAGCAAAAAAAAATATTGCCGGAGTAAATCCAACTATTCAGTCTTTACTTTTCCCCGCGACCATTGAATTGACTCACGGAGAATATAAAAAACTCGAGGATTATTCAGAGATCCTTCCTCGTATTGGATTTGAAGTTGAGCCTTTCGGTATGAGAACAATTATTGTAAGAGGCATCCCGGCAGGCGTAAAAAACTGGAATGAAGGTTCGCTCCTGCGTGATATACTCGGCGAGATTGGAAGAGACAAAACGGAACTTGAAGAAATATTGAAACGATATGCCTGCCATTCAGCCATAAGATTCGGCCAGAAACTTACCAATCAAGAGATGGAAAGCCTTGTGGATCAACTATTCGCGACAGATTATCCATTTACATGCCCGCATGGACGACCTACAATACTGCGCGTGAATCTTTCTGATCTCGAAAAGCGTTTTAACAGGCCTTCTTCAACGGAGGAATGATGAAAAAAGTCATCATCCTCGGGCCAACAGGGATCGGCAAAAGCGATCTGGCCATGAAGCTTTCACTCTCTCGAAAAGGTGAAATAGTCTGTGTTGATTCAAGGACAATATACCGTGGGATAAACATCGGGACATCTAAACCTTCTCAGGAAGACCGTAAAGAGGTGCCTCATCATCTGCTTGACATCCTTGGACTGGATGAAAAACGAAACGCCGCATGGTTTTCAAATAAGGCCCGAGAAGCAATAAATTCTATTGTTTCCCGTGGTAATACACCGTTTCTTGTGGGTGGCTCGGGGTTATACCTTAAGAGCCTTCTTAATGGCCTGTTTAATATTAATCTTGCTGAAGATGACCGAAAGTCTTTCGCCGAAAGTGTTAAGAATATATCAACAGCCCTGCTCCATGATAGACTTCTTTCCTGCGACAAAGAAAGTGCAGAGCGAATCCATCAAAATGACCGCTACAGAATTACAAGAGCACTTGAAGTGTATACGCTTTCAGGAAAATCTCTCAGCGAACACATTAAAAAACAAAAGCGGTCTTGTGAGTTTGAAATTCAATTTGTAAAGATCGGATTAAATATTCAAAGAAAGATGCTTCATGAAAGGATAAATCACAGAGTTGAAACAATGCTGCAATCAGGATGGTTAGATGAAGTAAAAGAGCTGCTTGCCTGTGGAGCAAGCCCTGATTGGCCGGGAATGCAAACTCTTGGTTATCCCGAGGTGATATCCTTCTTGAAGGATGATATTAATTACAATCGAATGAAAGAACTTATATCTGCAAGAACAAGACAGTATGCGAAGAGCCAGATAACATGGTTCAGAAAGGAAAAAGGGGTTACGTGGTTCGATATCGGAAAAGAGGATTCCTATACGACCGCTTCCAAGTTGCTTGACAGAGAGCATGAAAATTGATAGTTTCATTTTTACGCGGGCGTAACTCAGTTGGTAGAGTATCAGCTTCCCAAGCTGAAGGTCGCGGGTTCGAATCCCGTTGCCCGCTTTTTACTTTTCTATCTGGTTTCTTAAGGGTTATATGTGGTTGCTTCGAAAACCCCGTACGCTTTCGTCGGGAATAAAGTAAAGAGAGTGCCATGGGAGTAAAAATCAAAGAAGTATCGGGTAAATCAGAACTTATTCATCCAGGTGATGAGATAATTAAGATTAACTCAATACCGGTCGGCGATCAGCTTGACATTCTATTTCATATGGATGATTACGAAAGTGTGAATCTTGTCCTCAAAAAAGACTGCGGGAGAATAGTTGACATATCGGTAAAGCCTGGACACTTCAGGGAAGCTGGAATCCTCTTTGAAGAAATGAACTTTATCAGTTGCCGCAGTAAATGTATTTTCTGTTTTGTGGATCAGATGGCTAAGGGACTGCGAGATTCGCTCTACCAAAAAGATGACGATTACAGATTGAGTTTCTTGTATGGAAATTACATTACTCTCAATGATATAAGCAACAAAGAGATAGACAGAATAATAGAGTATCATCTTTCGCCCCTTTATGTTTCTGTCCATTCGACAAATAATGATATTCGCGAACATCTTTTTGGACGCCCCATAACTAACAATATTCTAGCTATATTAAAACGTTTAGCTGATGGCGGCATAACGATACACGCTCAGATTGTGGCTATACCCGGCATAAATGACGGCAAGATTCTTGAAGAAAGCGTCAAAAAACTTGCTGAGTTTTATCCTTCGTGCGAGTCTGTAGCTATTGTACCTATAGGAGTGACAAAACACCGGAAGGGCCTGCCGGAGATTTCAAGATTCAATAAGAAAGAAGCCCGGAAACTTGTCAAATGGGCTGAAAAAGAAGATGTAAAATCTGCGGGAGACCCTGAAACTAACCGGCGGTTTTTTTATCTTTCTGATGAATTCTATTTTCTTGCCGAAAAGAAGATTCCCGGCAGTAAATATTATGGAGATTATCTGCAGCTGTCCAACGGTGTAGGAATGTCCAGATTATTTATAGAAGAGACTAAGAATGAAATTAAAAATTTAAAGAAACGCCATCTTGCTGCAGCTGAATTTACTATTGTTACTGGAAAACTCGGTTATAAGTTGATAAATGAATATATAATGCCGATGATTGAAGACAATCTTCCTGAGCTTAAAGTTGGACTTCTCTGTGTCCCAAACACCCTCTTCGGAGAAAACGTAACAGTGTCGGGGTTACTTTCAGGCAGGGATATTATTGAAACTGTAAAGAGATCTAAAAATATCTTTGACCGAATTGTATTACCTCCTAATTCAATTAATCATGATGGATTACTAATTGACGATTTTTCACCGTCAGAACTTCAGAATGAATTACAAAAAGAAATTCTAGTTCCGGAAAACACCTTTCTGGAAGATTCAATAATCACCATATAGCGAAAGAAAAATAAATGAAAAAGCCCTATACAGTTGCAATTGTTGGTAAACCAAATTCCGGAAAATCAACTCTTTTTAACAGAATAGTCGGCGGGAGGAAGGCTATTACTCATCCTACTCCCGGTGTAACCAGAGATCTAATGAGAGCAAAAACCGTCTGGAACGGAAAAGAGTTTATTGTTGTTGACACAGGTGGTTTTGATTCCCTGAAAAGTGATTCTCTCCAGCTTGAAATAAGAAAAAGGATAATTGATTCCGCCTCCAGTGCGGATGTCATTATATTTCTTGTCGATCTGAAATCGGGGCCGACATCGGAAGATATGATGCTTCTTAAAGCAATTCGTGAAATGCATGACAAGATTATTTGTACCGTGAATAAGGTTGAGAGCTATGAGGATGAGATAGAGTCAAACAATTTCTATTCACTTGGGTTTAGCCAAATTTTTCCCATAAGCGCCCTTCACGGCAGGAGAGTAGGGGATCTTCTTGATGAAATAGTATCGAGATTCCAAGCAACAACAATTGTTTGCGCGGACGACAATGCAGTTCTTAAGGTTACATTAATCGGCAAACCGAATGTAGGGAAAAGTTCAATCATAAATAAGCTGATCGGTGATGACAGGAATATTGTGTCAGAATTGCCCGGGACAACAAGAGATACTATAAACCTGTGGGTTAAGTATCATGGTGAAGACCTTGTTATTATTGATACTGCGGGAATCGTGAAAAAATCAAAAAGGGGGAGGGGGCTTGAAGGGCTAACCAGTCTTAAAAGCGAAAGAAGTGTAAATGCTGCCGACATTGTGCTTGCAGTTATTGACGCCTCAACTTACAGCATTACACGTCAGGATGTAAGAATTGTTTCAATCGCACATAAAGCCAAAAAAGGTGTAATAATTGTTCTTAATAAATGGGACCTTGTCGATAAAGAAAAGTTGCATTACGGGGACTTTGAGAAAATTATTCATAAATTAATCCCATTTGTAAATTACGCTCCGCTCCTTACTGTTTCAGCAAAAACCGGAACTAGGATAGGAAATATTTTTACAAAATGTTTTGAAATCCAGAAAGAGAGGAAAAAAAAGATATCTACACCTAAATTCAATAAACTAATTAGCGAAGTTACTTCCGTAAATCCTCCTAGTTACTACAA
>JAUXHZ010000016.1 GCA_030621255.1 Candidatus Latescibacterota bacterium | reverse complement strand
GAGGCATTTGCCAGAAAAGCTCCCCAGGTCGGAGCACGATTTATTCAGATAGAGGATGAACTGGGTGCGATTGCATCTGTATTGGGTGCTTCCTGGGCGGGACAAAAGTCGATGACCATTACGTCCGGCCCCGGTTATTCTCTCATGATGGAGAATATCGGATTAGGGGCGGCCACTGAAACGCCCTTCGTGATTGTTAACATACAGCGCGGCGGACCATCGACAGGGGTTCCAACCAGTGCGGGCCAGGCGGATATGATGCAGTCGAAATGGGGTTCAAATGGTGATTATGGAGTAATTGCCCTGGCTCCCGATTCTCCGCAGGAAGGTTTCGATTTTGCAATAAAGGCCTTCAATCTTGCCGAACGCTACCGTGTGCCGGTGATGCTTATGGCCGATGAGTGCGTGGGACACATGACAGAAAAGGTTGTGATACCTGATGCCTCGGAGATAGAATTAGAAACGAGGCGGTTTTATAAGGGCAAAAAAGAAGAATACAAACCGTTCAAGAGAGATAAATCACTCGTGCCTCCAATGGTAAAAGCCGGCGACGGGTATAAGCTGTATATAACGGGATTGTCCCATGATGAGAACGGCCTTCCGATATTAGACAAAAAGTCGCTTCCCGACCTGGACAGAGCCGCAGTGACGAATAAAAAATCAACAAATAGATTCCTGGTTGAAAAGATCAGGAAAAATAGAGATGAAATCATTGAACTCAGAGAAGAAAATCTGGAAGACGCGGATGTTGTAGTCGTTTCATACGGAATAATTTCGAGAGTGGCAATCAGGGCGGTAGATATGGCAAGAAGGGAAGGATTAAAAGTCGGTATGCTGCGGTTGATAACTGTATGGCCCTTCCCGGAAGATAAAATAGCCGAACTGGCCAAGCGAATAAAAGGATTTGTTGTGGCCGAGATCAATTATGGCCAGATTGCGTTTGAAGTGGACAGATGCAGTCATGGGAAAACAAATACTATTCTGGTTCCCCATGGAGGAGGGTCTGTTCACAATCCGGATGATATATATGACGCGATTAAAAAAGCGGCCACGGAAAAGAAGAGATATCAGGGCGTTCTGGAATATACTACTTCTCTGGAGCGTTCGGTTTTTGGTGGAAGTATGGCAGACAAATACGGTAAGTGACGGGGATAAAGATGGATAAAATAATCGAAGCCCTTAATAAAGGGATAGAAAAAGCCGGGGTCGAAAGGCAAAAAGTATGCTTGGTTACTGATATTGCCTACAGTCCCGATGTTGTTGATTTTCTCGGTATAGACCTGTTTCACACAACAAGGGGCAGGGCTATTCCATACGCGACGGGGATGAAGCTGGCGAACCCCAAATTATTGCCTGTTGTATTATTTGGCGATATCGCTACTTTAGGAGGGAATCACTTTGTGCATTCCTGCAGAAGGAACATCGATATTGTTTTAATTTGCGTTAATGATTTTGTCTATCGGGAAGTCGGAGGAGAAACGGCTCCGGGCGATTTTCCACCTATCTCCTTTTCTCCATATTTATCATTTGAAAAACCTTTAAATATCCCACATATGGCAAGATCGTGCGGCTGTGTTAATGTATCCAGATGGACAGCGCTTCACACAAATGAATTGACTGATTCGATTTCACATGCTCTGCAGAGAACAGGGTTGTCTTTAATTGATGTTATTTCTTCAGTTCCCGATCTTCTAGAATTTTACTATAAAAATTCAGAATTAAGAAATGATGAAGATACTCTTAATGTGGCAATTGAAAAGGACAAAAAAATTATAGTCGGGAATTTCTTCAATGATGAAAAACCTTCATTTATTGAAGCCTATAATGAACAGCATGCCAAAATGCTGGGGGATAATTTTGTTAAGATCGAGGTAGAGTGATATGTATCTTTCAAAGTCAAAAGTGAGATATATTAAATGATTGAAATTAGATTCGCGGGATTCGGCGGACAGGGAATAATTAGATCCGGGATCATTGTAGGGAAGGCGGCCTCTATATATGATGGAGGATTTGCTACTATGAGCCAAACCTTTGGGCCTGAAGCGAGAGGGGGGGCCTGCAGTTCTCAACTCGTTGTTTCCGATGAGAAAATATTGTATCCATATGTTGTTGGAACAGATTTCCTTATGGTTATGTCCCAGGAGGCTTGCGATAAATTCGAACCTGAGGTCAAGGATGATGGGTTGCTAATTATAGACGAAGATCTGGTTAAGCCAAAAACGAAAAAACGGGTTATTTCCATTCCCGCGACCCGTTTTGCCGAACAGTTGGGTAACCGGATTTTTGCGAATGTGGTTATGCTTGGATTTGTGACCGCTACAACAGGGGTTGCCTCCCTTGAAGGGATGGAGAAAGCCATTCCATCGCTTGTTCCGGAGAGATTTGTTGATAAAAATCTCAAGGCTTTTTACAAGGGGTATGAATTCGGGCAGAAGATGAAGAAATAGTTAATCAGATGCCGCCGGTAACACTATTGAGCTGAGCGGAATATTTGAGTGATTTAAATAAGGAGGAAAAGGAGTGACGCAAGTAGCAATTACAGTAAATGGATCGGAACCGAAGAATGTATATCCAACATTTATTCTGGGTTCAGCCGCCGCCGCGAGCGGGGATGATGTAATTATTTTCTTCACTCCCGGAGGATCACCGGCAATGAAGAAAGGGGCCATAGAAAAGATAAATGAACAGACCCCGGCTTTACCCGATCTCGAAGTGATGTTCGAAAGCCTGCTCGCTCTAGGAGGCCGCCTTCTAGTGTGCGAATTGGCATTTGACGTTCATGATTTTACAGAGGAGGATCTGGCTGAAGGCGTAGAGGTTGTTGGCGCGACTACATTTATAGCTGCCGCGAAAAACGCGACTTTAACATTTTCTTTCTAAATTGAACGCGGGTCAGCGCCCGCGGAATTATTAATCACTGGAGGATAAAATGGCTGTAAAAAAAATTGACGCTCTTGGAATGAAATGCCCGCAACCGATTTTGAAGGTTGCAATAATGCTGCCTCAGCTTGCCCCGGGCGATACATTGGAAGTTGTGGCGGATTGTTCATCTTTTCCAAATGATATCAAGGCGTGGTGCGAAAAGACAGGCAAGACGCTGCTTATGTGTACAACCGACGCGGATGGGAACCATTCAGCGCAGATACAGATTTAGCAAATAATTAGATCGATTGTCAGTAAATTGCTATAAGAATGGGATTTGGAATGAAACCCGAGGGAAAAGACAATTTTACTCCGAAGATAGTAGGATACCTGTGTAACTGGTGTACCTACGCGGCCGCGGATATGGCGGGTTCTTCGAAACTGGAGATAGCTCCCGAGTTAACTGTTATAAAAGTGATGTGTTCCAGCAGGATCGATTTCAACATGGTTTTGACAACTTTTTTCAATGGAGCTGATGGAATACTAATTGGCGGATGTCATCCGGGTGATTGCCATTATGATAAAGGAAATTATTATACCAGAAGGAGATTCGCGTTATTTAAAGATATTATGAAGATTCTGAAGCTCGATCCTGAAAGATTGCAGTTGTCCTGGATATCGGCATCTGAAGGGAACAGATACGCGGAAGTGGTTAATAGTTTCACGGAAAAAATAAAGAAATTAGGCCCTAATCCTTTAAACGGCAATCCCTATTTCTAACCTGGTTTTATTCATAAACGCCCCGGGTTGAAAAGCGAGTGTTTTGAAATGAACAGCAAAGATAAAATTCTTGTCATAGGAGCCGGAATAGCCGGGATGGAGGCTAGCCTGCTGCTCGCGAACGCGGGCAGGAGTGTCCTCCTTGTGGAAAAACTTTCCCTCACTGGTGGAAATACTATCAAAAATGAAGATAGTTTCCCCAACCTGGAATGTTCCACATGTATGATTGCTCCTATTCAGCAGGATATTCTTCAGAATCCGAATATTGAAGTAATGACTTTGAGTACGGTAAAAAAGGTTGAGGGAGAGGCGGGGAATTTTAATGTAACAATAGATAAAAAAGCAAGGTATGTGAGCCTTGTTGACTGCATCGGCTGCGGCATGTGTTATGAACCGTGTCCAGTTACATTAAAGAATGAATGGGAAGAAAATCTTTCAGAGAAAAAGGCAATTTATGTACCGTGTGAAGGTTCGCTGCCGAATGTTCCGGCGATTGATCCAGAGCATTGTCTACAGCTCAATGGAAAAAAGAGCTGTAACGCCTGCGTGGAGGCCTGCATGTTCGGGGCGATTGATTTATCCGAAAAGGATGAAGAGGTTCAGGTTGATGTCGGAGCTGTTATTGTCGCGACAGGTTTTGATATGTTCGATGCCGGAAAGATTTCGAATCTAGGGTATGGGAAGTTCCCGGGTGTTTATACCTCGATGGAATTTGAAAGGCTCTTTGCTTCAAACGGCCCCACCTCGGGAGAATTAGTCCTGCGCGGGGGAGGAGAATCGCCCAGATCGATAGCAATAATACACTGCGTGGGCCGCAAAGAACTCGGTTATTGTTCAGGTGTATGCTGTATGGATTCATTTAAATATTCCCATTTTCTGAAAAACAAATTGCCGGATGCCAAGGTATACAATATCTATTCTGACATCTGCCTCCCTAATAAAACCTACCAGATCTTTTATAACAAGATAAAGGGCGAGGGGGGCGGCTTTATTTTTCAATCTTCACCTGAAGATATTGAAATTAAAGAAAGTAGCGGGAAACTTGGCGTGAATCTGACAGATCGAAATGGCGCCGCGGAATCGTTGGATGTAGATATGGTAATCCTGGCGTGCGCGATCGTTCCGGGGAAAGAGTCGGAGAACCTTGCTGAAAGCCTGGGTATAGAACTTGACGGGAAAGGTTTTTTCCTTACAAGAAAAGAGGATGTAGGCACTGTGGAAACATCAAAGGCTGGAATTTTTGTGGTTGGATGCGCGGAGGGGCCAAAAGATATTCAAAATTCTGTCATACAAGCGGAAGCCGCTGTTGGAAAAGCAATTTTGATAGGTGAAATAAATGGAAAGTAAAAAAACGAGTTCAAAGATCGGTGTTTATATATGTGAATGCGGTCCTAATATCGCGGATAACATTGACATAGATACAATTATAGCGAGACTTCCCTCTTTGGAAGAGTATCAGAACAAAGAGCTGGTTGTAAAACGTTATAAACTCTTATGTTCAAATGAGGGTAAAGAATTTTTAGAAAATGAGATCAGGGAAAATGAATTTACCCATCTGGTCGTCGCGGCCTGTTCTCCAAGAGATCATGATACTACCTTCATCAATGTCTGTAAGAAAACTCAATTAAATCCCTATTTATATAAAATGGTCAATATTCGCGAGCAATGCGCGTGGATTATTCCGGACAAGGAGAAGGCTACAGAAAAGGCGATCCGGTATATCCGGGCGGCGACAAGCAGAGTACTTAAACAATCTGAACTGATAGAAAAGCAACTGGATATTGACCCGGGTGTCCTTGTAATCGGCGGTGGCATTTCGGGAATAGAGACAGCTCTTTCTCTCGCCGGCAAAGAAAGAAAAGTTTATTTGGTAGAGAAGAGTTCAGAGTTGGGCGGGAAAATGAATATGTTTAAAGAATTGCTTCCCCGTCAGAATGGAAATAGAGACATTATAGAAAAAAAGATAGAAGAAGTTAAAAAGAATGAAAGTATCACGATATTTCTGGAAACAGAGCTGGAATCGGCGGTAGGGTTTTTGGGTAATTTTGAGATTAGTTTAAAGAATATAAAGAATAATCAGCCTGGAGCTGAATTTACAGTCGGCGCAATCGTCGCAGCGACAGGTTTTAGATTGACCGATACCGGGAAACTCGCGCAATATAAATATTCTAAAGAGAGTGAGGTATATACTTCACTGGAAATTGAAAATATGATTAAAAGGGATGGGAAGATCGTTTTGAAATCGGGCAAGGAGCCGGAATCCGTCGGCCTGATTCATTGCGTGGGCAGGGAAGAAAAAGGATATTGTTCACAAATTTGCTGTAACTATATGCTGAAATTCATTTCCTTTTTACAGCAGCAGTCGGATTCCATTAAAATAAAAGATTTTTATAGAGATATGTGTCTTCCCCACAAGGAAGATCAGGGCTTTTTTGAAGAGGTAAAGAATAAAGGGGCCGATTTTATAAGAATCAGCGATGTTAAGATAAAGGGCACTCATGTTGAATATACCCCGATAGGCAAGGATAAAAAAGAAGTTGATGTGGACATGGTTATTCTTGCTCCCGCAATGGAACCTGAAAAAGGAACTGAAGAATTAGCTGAGCTTTTCAATGTTCCTTTAAGCGAAACAAACTTTTTTCAGGAAGAACATCAGCAGCTTAATCCTGTCGAGACTTCAATAGAAGGAATCTTCATTGTGGGCGCGTGCCACGGCCCCGCGGGAATTTCAGAATCGATGCTGCAGGCTCAGGCTGCAAGCGGAAAAATTTCAACCCGCTTGATACCGGGAAAGAAAATTGTTCCGGAAGTCAAGGTTTCTGAAATTATGGAAGATTTCTGTATGGGATGCCGGACATGTATGGATATCTGTTCTTACGGCGCCATCACTTTTGACGGGGAACTAAGTGTCTGTGTTGTTAATGAGGCTATCTGCAGAGGGTGCGGAAATTGCGCGGGCAGTTGCCCCTCCGGAGCAATAAGGGCCAAGCATTTTACAAGCGCCCAAATATATCAGGAAATTATAGAAGCAATTCGATAAAAGGAGCTGCGGGTGAAGAAATCCTATACTAAAGGGGCGAAAATTTCAAATAGTAAGGGGAGCAGAAAAACCATTCTGAATTTTCTTAAAGGTCTGCTGAAGAAGGGGTCTTTAGACGCGGTGTTGATTCCGATGAGAGTTCCCGCGGGGGATTCCTACGCCTGGGTTTTAATCAAAGATAAGAAGTTGCTGGATGATGCCAATCCGATCGCGCCGATTATGCCTGTCCAGGGCGCCAACGCTTTAAGCAGCTGCACTAAAAAAGGAAAGGGAAATCTTAAAATCGCGGCTCTGATGAGGCCATGTGAGATTCGAGCGGCAATTGAATTATCAAAGCTGAATCAGGTGAATCTCGAATCAGTCACCCTGATCAGTTATGATTGCCCCGGCGCTCTTCCGATGTCGGATTATCTTCAGGATCCCGGAGAAGGCGAAAAAGTATTTGATTCTCTGCTGAAAAAAAGAGACCGGGATGTGGAATCAGTTAAGCCTGTGTGCGGAATTTGTGATAATTTTTCGATACTTCCCGCTTCTGATCTGCATTTTGGTTTATCCGCCGATAGCCGGGATAATATCCTGTTGATCCCGAACAGCAAAAAAGGAACGGGGCTTTTAAATAAAATGGATATTAAGCCTTCAGAGGATATTTCAAGCTGGGCAAAGAATATTGAAGAGCTTAAGAAAGTGCAGGAGAAAAAGAGAAAAGAGAGATTTGAATATGTAAAGGATATGGTGGAAGGATTTGATAGTCTGGTTAAGACATTCTCAGCTTGTGTTGGATGTCATAATTGTGAGAGTGTGTGTCCTGTCTGCTATTGCCGCCAGTGCTATTTCGAGTCTGAAACAGCAAAACCGGACATTGAGTCCATTTTACTGAAAACCAAAAACCGCGGGAGCATTTCCCTGCCGGCGGACAGAATTATGTTTCATGTTGGAAGAATGGTCCATATGAGTCTTTCCTGTGTTTCTTGTGGTTTGTGTACGGACGCGTGCCCGGTATCGATTCCGGTCGCCGAGCTGTTCAGCTATGTGGGGGATCGTACCCAGCAGACATTTGAATACAGAAGCGGCGAAGAGAAGGGAGAACCTATCCCTATGAAAACATACAGAAAAGAGGAAACAAAAGGAATAAATGAACTGGTAAAAGGGGCAGAGGGATAGGAGAATTAGAGATGGACAAGGTTTTAAAAATAGATATTAGCGCGGAAAAAGGTGTAGTAGAATTATTAAAATACCTGCTGCAGAATGATAGAGTGAGCGGAGTTTTTACTTTAAGGAAAACCGGAAGTGATGGCTCTTTTGATTACGCGCTTATCACAGAGCCCGGTTTGCTTGAGGATGCCATTCCCCTGCATCCGTTCATGCATGTAAATGCCGGAAAGATACTTTCTGCTTTACCATCGATGAGAAAGCCTGTCGCGGCGGTTATCAAACCATGTGAACTAAGATCTTTTGTTGAACTGGTCAAACGTTCGCAGGGGGCGCTCGATGATTTCCTGCTGATTTCCTACACTTGCGGCGGTTCTTTCCCGTATAAAACAACTGTAAAGGGCCAGACGGACAAATTACTTCCTGAATTCTGGAAAGCAGTTAAAAGCGGATTGGATTCAGATAGTATAAGACCAACATGCAGGGCGTGTGAGTACTTCGTGCCGATGAATGCTGATATTACAATTTCTCTAATAGGCGAAAAAGATTTAGACAGTAAATGCAGTATCTTTCTGCATTCCGGCAAATCAGAATCTATGGTGGAAGGGTTTAAAGCGGAAATATCAAAGGGAGAATTGGACCTGTCAAGATTCGACTCCCTTGTCAAAAAGAGAAAAGAGCAAAAAGAAAAAGATTTTAAGGAATTAAATATCCAGGATTCCGGGCTGGACGGTATGATAGATATATTCGGAAAATGTATCGGGTGTCATGGCTGCAGCCGTATATGTCCGATTTGTCACTGTATACTTTGTGATTTTGAATCGTGCGCGTATGATTACGATACTTCAATGATAGAGAATGAGCTCTTAGGCCGGGGTGGAGTTAGGGTCCCGACAGATACTATTCTATATCAAATTGGAAGATTGTCCCATATGAGTTTTTCATGTACAGGATGCGGTTTATGCACCGAAGTATGCCCGGCTGATATTCCTGTTTCCACGATTTTCAGAAAGACCGGAGAAAAGGTAGCAGGGTTATTTGATTATGTCCCTGGTAAAGATGTGGATGAAGAGATACCGGTCACAATATTTAAAGAGGAAGAATTGTCTGAACTTGGGAATGATTAGAATTTGATTTATCAATATGTCTTCTGGAGAGGCTGGAAATATGTCAAAAGAATTTATGCCGAAAATAATCAGCTTTTTATGTAAATGGTGTACATATTCCGGAGCTGATTTGGCGGGGACAAACCGAATGAAATATCCCCCCTCTATCCTCCCTCTGAGAGTTATGTGTTCGAGCCGTGTAAATCCGGTTTTTTTGATCAAATCTTTTCTTCATGGCGCTGACGGTGTTTTAATTGGAGGCTGTCATCCGGGTGATTGTCATTATCAATCGGGGAATTATTATACACGGAGAAGATTCGCCATTTTAACGACAATATTTGACTCTCTTGGATTGGAATCAGAAAGACTTAAGCTTTCCTGGATTTCCGCCGCTGAGGGAACAAAGTTTGTGCGTGTTAGTACGGAATTTAATGAAAAGATAAAAAGTATGGGTGAAAACCCGGCAAAGAAGAAGATATTCCTTTAAATTTGATAACAACTAAAAAAGGATCATATGAAAATTCATGAATATCAGGCGAAGGAATTATTTGCCGAGTTCGGTATTCCTGTGCCGGAAGGCAGGGTTGTAGAAACACCGGAAGAGGCTTACAAAGCAGCTTTGGAAATAGGTAAACGGGTTGTTGTCAAGGCGCAGATCCACGCCGGAGGCCGCGGTAAAGGGGGGGGGATTAAAATGGCTTCAACCCCGGAAGAGGCAAAGGCCAAAGCTGATGAGATTCTCGGAATGACTCTAATCACCCATCAGACAGGCCCCGAAGGCAAACTTGTAAGCAAGGTGCTTATTGAGGAGGCCCTGGAGATCGAGAAAGAACTCTATCTGGGGATGGTTATTGATAGAGAGACATCCCGTCTGGTAGTGATAGCATCTGAAGAGGGTGGAGTGGAAATAGAGGTTGTGGCCGCTGAAGCTCCTGAAAAAATAATTAAGGAGTTTATCGACCCGGGAACCGGAATGCAGGCTTTTCAGGCAAGAAAGACAGCATTCGCCCTTAACATCCCGAAAACAATATTGAGAGACGTTAACAAACTGCTAATGAACCTGTACCGTTTTTTCTGTGAAACCGACGCTTCACTGGCTGAAATAAATCCTCTTGTAATCACGAAAGACGGGCGGATTCTGACGGCTGACGCGAAAGTAAATTTTGATATCAACGCTTTAAGCAAACATCCGGATATTGCACGGCTCAGAGATCTCAACGAGGAAGAAGCAACAGAAATAGAGGCGGCAGAGCATGATCTCAGCTATGTAAAACTCAGCGGGAATGTAGGATGTATGGTCAATGGAGCCGGCCTTGCCATGGCGACTATGGATATAATTCAGCACTTTAGCGCCATGCCCGCAAATTTTCTTGATGTTGGGGGAGCGGCCTCGGCTGAGCGTGTGGAAAAGGCTTTCAGTATTCTTCTCTCGGACAGGAATGTGAAGGCTGTACTGATCAATATATTCGGCGGAATTGTAAGGTGTGACCGGGTAGCGAACGGTGTTATTG
>JAUXHZ010000065.1 GCA_030621255.1 Candidatus Latescibacterota bacterium | reverse complement strand
CCATCCTTTTTACTTCCGCCGCCGTCAGCTTTGCCCAGGACACGGGCGTCTATTTGCGGACGGGGCTCGGCGCCGGCAGGCCTCTTATGGAATCTCTTTCCAACGAACTTGAGAAGCAGGGCAATCAAATGCCGGAGTTGGAATATGTTCTGCCCGTTTCAGTCGGAAGAATATTTTTTGATGGATCTATCGGCGCTGAATTGATGTTTTCGTATTCCTTGACCAACGTCATCAGATACAAAAATGCTCATGAGGATTTCGAAGAAAAAATGGGCCATTATGATTTTTCCTTTCTTCTGAGAAAATACTTGCTGCCCGGCAACAAGAAATTTTCCCCTTCTATCGGCGTGGGGATTGGATACGGCAGATCCAATCTTGTAGCGGGGGGCGGCAGGCTGGAATCAGCTGAAATGCTTGCCTCGGCTCTGATAGAATCCAGGTTCAAGGAAAAGACGGGGGTTTTTATTGAAGCTGTATATATCCGCGGATTAAGCGAGGAGCGTTTTGACGCGGTTCATCTTGAAAATGTTAGCCAAGATGTTGTTCTTGACAGCCGCGGGATACCTCTCGAAGATGTCTATTCTGTTTTTGAAATCAGAGTTGGGTTCACTTTCTGGCTGAAAACCCCAAAGGAGTACTATTAAAATGAAATGTGCGGCGATACTTCTTTTCATATCTTTTTCCGCTTTCACTTGCCGGGGACAAGTTGAAAAAGATGCGCCAAAACTGATTGGCGGCTGTATAACAGACACCATAATTATGAATTTGGAACAACACGGCACGCCGGCAGTCAACAAATCCTATACACATATTGATGTCCTGTCGCTGGAGTTCAATGGAAAGAAACTATACAGGCAGATATCCATTGAACTGACAACTTTTCTAGACTCTCTTGACATAGTCACTCTCAATCGATCAGATATTATACACGTAAAAAGCGGCCCTTGCTGGCCCCCCTACAGAATTTCTTTTGATATCGAAGCCGGAAGCGGGAAACGCCTAGAAGAGGTAAGAAAGTTTCTCCTTGCCACTGAACTTGCCGGTTATAAAGCGGCGGCTGAAAGGCCCGAAGGCTACGGAGCCTTTTTTATAACTTGCCGCCGAGCTGACAAAGATCTTTGGACAATCTGGTATCCCGGGAGGCAATAATCTTAAGCGACACTCAGAAACAGTTGGCGTTAGTTATCCTGATCTCCATAATTGTTATCTTCTTTTACGGGAAAATCAACTGGCAAGCGGAAGAATACCATAATACCGACCTGTGTTATTATCAAGCAATCGCCGCCGCCGCGCCCGGCATCGCGTCTCTTACAACTATCTTTTTCGCTCTAAACAAACACCTCTTCGGCTCATCCGTCTGGAACTTCTTCCAGATAAAGGACACCCTCTCTTTTGTGTGCATAATATCTTTCTTCATTGCTATGAAAAGATCGGCGTGGAAAACACTCGCCATATGTCTTTTCCTGGGCGTCCTTACCGCTGAACTTCCAATAATCCTGATTCCGGTCCTTATAATCTATCTCGCGGAAAAAAGAGAGCTAAAGAGGAACCGGCAAAGAGCGCTCGCCGTAATTCTGCCCGCTCTTTTAGCCTTTTTCGCGCTCAGAGCACTAATCCCTCCCGTAGGCGGGGTTAATCTATTTGAAGCCTTCCTGCATTACTCTAAAAAGATTCAATACCCCATGGTGTGGTACGGCTTATTTATCAACCCCTTCATTCCACTAAGCTTTCTTCCCTTCATCTATTGGAAATATACTATCAATTTTTTTGCCGGAAGACTTTACGCTCTTGCGTATTTATTGCTGGTCTTTCTAAGTACTCTTTTCGGCTCCAATAACGAAAGGCTTATGTCCCCTACTTTTGTAATATATTTTCTTCTTATGGGGAAAATCATTCAGGAACGGATTGCTTTTCGAAAGAGTTATATTCTTATTCTGCCTGCTCTCTTTCCTTCATCATGAAATTGCCAGATTTCCCCTTCCGGACAGGAAAAAATAACAATCCTTTTTTCAGGCGGTTCGCTTGTTATTGTAACCCTTCTTTTTTTCACTTTCAGATTGATTCAAAACAAACGCTTTCTAAAGAAAAATATCCTATAACCCTTTTTACCGGCAATAAACAAGGGTTGCGTTTTTCTGCAAACCAATGTATGTTAATCACTGAAAACTGCGTTTAGTCGATTTATATATACACTTTAAATAATTTCAATCTTTCAGGAGGAATCCAATATGGAAATGCTTCTTGCCGGTAATGAAGCTCTCGCCCGCGGGTTTTACGAATACGGCGGGGAATTTGCTTCAGCTTATCCCGGAACTCCCAGCACCGAGATCATGCAAGTAATGGCCGCATTCTTTAAAGAAGATGTCTACTCGGAGTGGGCGCCGAATGAGAAGGTGGCGCTTGAAACCGCCGTGGGCGCAAGTTACGGAGGAGCCAGGTCAATCGCTGTAATGAAACATGTCGGTCTTAATGTGGCTGCCGACCCTCTTATGACTTTATCCTATACCGGAGTAGGCGCAGGTTTAATTATAGTCACCGCCGATGATCCCAGTATGCATTCCTCACAGAACGAACAGGATAACCGCTACTACGGTAAATTCGCCTCCATTCCCATCCTGGAACCCTCCGATAGTCAGGAAGCAAAAGATTTCGTCAAGTACGCTTTTGAAATAAGCGAAAAATTTGATACCCCTGTTATGCTCAGATTAACTACCAGAATATCTCATTCCAAAGGACTGGTTCAGATAGGAAAGAGGGAAACGGCAGATCACTCCGGTTTTGAACGCAATATCGAAAAGTATGTCATGGTTCCGTCACACGCGATTAAACGCCACGCCATAATTATCGAGAGATTGAAGAAATTAAAAGAATACGCCGAGGAAACCAAACTTAATAAAATTATATGGAATGACAGGAAGGTAGGAGTTGTTACGGGCAGTATAGCCTACCAACATACAAGAGATGCTTTTCCGGAAGCCAGCGTTCTTAAATTGGGTATGGGATACCCGTTGCCCATTAACAAGATAAAAAAATTCGCGTCCGAAGTGGAACACCTTTTTGTAGTTGAAGAACTTGAGCCTTTCTATGAAGAAGAGATAAAGGTAGCGGGCGTTGCAATTGAGGGGAAAAAATATTTTCCCAGTTTGCTTGAACTGAATGTTGACCTGGTCAGGAAAGGATTTGAAGATGCCGGCGTAATGGAAGCTGATAAATCCGCTTCTGTCGAAACGAAAGACACGGTACTCCCCAGACCGCCAGTCCTGTGTGCCGGCTGCCCTCATAGAGGAATAATGGTAGTCCTGCGTAAACTTAAGGTTTTTACGACAGGTGATATCGGATGTTACACTCTCGGCGCACTGCCTCCGCTTAGCCAGATCGACACATGCCTGTGCATGGGAGCATCTATTGGTCATGCCATCGGCATTGAGAAAGCCGGGAAAACCAAAAAGAAGGCTGTCGCCATTATCGGAGACAGCACATTTTTCCATAGTGGAATGACCTCTCTCGCCAGCGCGGTGTATAACAAATCCTCAATTACAGTAATTATTGCTGATAACAGGACAACTGCCATGACGGGCGGCCAGGAGAACCCCTCTACATCAAAAACCCTGATGGGCGAAGACACCAGCGTGATTAACCTGCCTGATCTTTGTAAAGCCCTTGGGGTTGAGCACATAAAAATCGTAGATCCATACGACATAGATGAAACTTATGCTATACTCCGCGAGGAAGTCGACCGGGATACTGTCTCTGTTGTTATCACCAACAGGCCCTGCATGTTGTTTCCGAAAAAAATCAAAGATACGCCTCTCAGGATTGACACTGACAAATGTACCGCGTGCGGAATTTGTTTTAGTGTTGGATGTCCGGCGATATCCGGTTCCGGCGCAACAAATGATAAAGGGAAACCTATTCCGGTAATTGATCCCGCGATGTGTACGGGATGCTGGATTTGCGCGAAGGTATGCCCCGCAGAGGCAATCGTTGAAGATAAATCATAAACAGGAAAAAGAAAGGTGCCGCAATGAAAAAGGGAACTACAAACATTCTTATCGTCGGTGTTGGAGGGCAAGGGGTACTCCTCGCGAGCGAGATTCTCTCTGAAGTCGCCAAATCCAGCGATCTTGACACAAAAAAAAGTGAAGTTCATGGCATGTCCCAGCGCGGCGGCGTTGTTACCAGTCACGTTCGTTTCGGAGAAAAAGTCTTTTCACCACTTATTCCAAATGGTGAAGCTGATGCAGTTCTCGCGTTTGAACTCGCGGAAGGTCTGCGTTGGTCTCATCAATGCAAAAGTAGTGGTATAACAATCGTTAATAATCAGAAGATTATCCCCACCATCGTGAGTACCGGCAAATTCTCATACCCCGATTCTCCCGCCGACAAGATCAAAAAGAAAAATCCCGGCGCCAGAATTATTAACGCCTTTGAATTAGCGAAAGAGCTCGGTAATTCAAGGCTGGTTAATACTATTATGCTCGGGGTGCTCTCTCAATTTCTCGATCTCGAAGAGGAGAAATGGATTGAAGTTATTCAACGAATGGCCCCAAAGGGAACAGGAGAACTTAACAAAAAGGGCTTCCTCGAGGGAAGAAAATTTGAAAATTAGCGTGAGCCTTCCTTCAATTTACTTTAGCAAAGGGACCCTATCCAGGAAATTACACTGATTTTTGCTAAGTATATCGCCGGGTTTGCTTTTTTCTATTTTTCCTTTACCAATTTTTTTACCGTTTCTTCGAGCGCTTCTCCCCTTAAGTTCTTTTCTCTTATCCTGCCGTCTCTTCCAAGAAGAAAGGCGGAAGGAATAGATTGTACCGCATAAATCCGGGGCAGAGGGCTTGTCCCGCCACCCGCAAATATCTGCTCCCAGCGAATATCACTTTCTTTAACATACGCCTTTAGGCTTTCAATGTCCTTATCCAGCGAAATGGCTATAATTTCAAAGCCATCTTTGTGATATTTATTATAAACACTGATTACATTCGGCATTTCCATTTTGCAAGGCATACACCAGGTTGCCCAGAAATCAATAAGAACCACCTTCCCCTTGAAATCTTTCAGCGATATCTTGTCGCCCAAGATACCCTTTGTTGTTTCGGGGAAAGCGCTCGCGGGGGAACCAATTGTAAGTTTTTTAAGCGTCTCAATTCTCTCCAGCTCATTTTGAACCGCCAAGAGTAGCTTTGTGTCGGATTTGTCCGTTTCTTCGACTATTTTCTTTAAAAGGCCTTCAGATTTGTCAAAATCCTGGTTTTCAAGATAAGCCTTAGCCAAAAGCCCCCGGGCGCCGGTTCTTTCATCTTTGGACAGAGTTACATCTTCTTTGAACAGCAACTCAAGTTGTGCTATAGCCTTTTCGTTTTCTCCAACACTTGAATATATTTGCCCCATCCCCATTCTGGCCTGCACCGCTTCCGGGCTATCAGGATATTTTTCTATAAAATTCAGCAGTCTTTTTTCGGCAAAGATAATGAGTTGCGGGGGTTGCATCGAGCGTCCCTTGCTTCTTATTTCCTCTACAATTTGCTTAAATTCCTGCTGTGCGTCGGAATCCGCGCTCGCCCACGTTAGTCCTGGATAGGCCAATATAACTAACGCGACAAATATCAGAATGCCTTTCAGCTGGGTAATTGTTCTCTTGTTCATTTTATTTCCTTTGCAAAATTCAAAGATGCGCCAACGCTTGATGGCCTTTTTAGCAAAAAGAGCCGCTTCATGCTTAAAACAGAGCATAAACAACCCTTTAAGCTGAAAATCAGTTCGTGGAATCCGTGTGAACCGAAATATATCAAAGCGGCAACAGCATACAATTTATTTCCCGGCAGCGGGAGTCACTCTTACTCTTCCCAGAACTTCAACTTTAATTTCTTCATAACCGGTATAATTCGTAAAGAATGTCAGATACCCTCTATATTCTCCTATTTTGCTCTCCGGCCTGATAGTAAGGTTGCAGCGAAACATCTTTCCGGGTTTAATTTCTTTGATATTTGTTACTATATCTTCTCTGCTCGAAACCACCTTGAGAATCTTCAGGGAGTCTCCCCTCGTTGCCACGATTTTTACAACCTTGCTGAAACCTCTCGTTGTTCCTTCAGGAATCAACATCTCCGGTAGGAGCAATTTGTTGGGATAGGCTCTCACCTCTTCATTTACCATCACTCTTACATTTATTTTCTTTTCTTTTACTTCCTCAAAATCTGTTTTAAGTATCAGGAATCCGGCGTAGTTCCCCGGTTCAAACTTTTCCCTGTCTTGAAAAGTTATAGCGTATTTTTTGCCTTTTCCGATCTCTTCAAGTTTTGTTTCGAGTTTTTTCTTCAGCGCATCGTGTGTATTTTCTCCCCACTCCACACCCGTTATACGAATCGGCGTATCAAGCTGATTCGTGAAAACGGTTTT
>JAUXHZ010000336.1 GCA_030621255.1 Candidatus Latescibacterota bacterium | reverse complement strand
ATCGAATTTACCACAAAAAGATATTCAGCCGTTACTATAAGATATTCTTTAGGGAAATGGGAAAAATGCGATAGTCTTAGATTTTCATTTTTTAATCCGGATACAGTGAATTTAATAGTGTCCTGCCGCATTCATGATAATGAACATAAAGAACATAACAATGCGTATTCGGACCGGTTTAATCATTATTGTGTTTTAGAAAACGGATGGAATACTTTTACTATTTCTTTAAACGATTTACGAAATGCCCCCCCCACCAGAGAAATGAATTTGAATAAGATTGAGCAAATTTCATTTTTCAGCACTTCCCTTCCCGCGGCAAGGGTTGTTTACCTTGATGATATTGTATTATTTAAATAAAGTTCTTAACCAATAAATTTTTTAAGGCAAAGGCTATTCTGATTGATAACTATTAATTCGGTTATTGTGATGCAAGACTTGACCATTTTTGTTTTGTTTCGTATAATGCACTCTTTGAAGAATCAAAAGGGTATGTTTTGAGTATCGGCTGAATCTTATACCCTTCTGAATACACCCAGACTATTTGGCAGTTCATTGATGTTCTGCTGGAGAATTTAAAGGAGGTAGATAAAATGGCATTGAACGGACTTGAACCGGGTAAATTATGGGAACATTTCGGCAAGATATGCGAAATACCCCATTGTTCATGGAATGAAGAAGCACTTGGTGAATATCTTATGACATTTGCCAAAGAAAAGAATCTTGAAGCTGAAAAGGACGCTGCCGGTAATGTGGTAATACGTGTACCCGCTACCGAGGGGCATGAAAACGCGCCTGTGATAGTCCTTCAGGGGCATCTTGATATGGTTGGCGAAAAAAACAGTGATGTCGAGCACGATTTTGAGAAAGATCCTATTCAAACTGAGATAGATGGCGATTGGCTCACAGCCAGGGGTACAACTCTCGGAGCTGACAATGGAGTGGGCGTCGCGGCGGCGCTTGCCTTGGTTGATGAAGAAAATGTTGTCCATGGCCCTCTCGAGATACTTTCTACAGTCAGTGAAGAAGTTGGACTGATCGGTGCCGGAAAACTGCAGCCGGATTTTCTAAAAGGGAAAATCTTGATGAATCTCGATAGTGAAGAGATAGGCGAAGTCTATATAGGGTGTGCCGGCGGCGGCGACAGTGTTCTAAAGCTGCCCCTTGAAGAAACCGATCCCCCCGCTGATTCCAAGGGAGTATCCATTAAAATAACGGGGCTCCGCGGAGGGCATTCCGGGATAGATATTATTGAACAGAGAGGCAACGCTATCAAAATACTTGTTAGAATTCTCTCCCGGATTCTAAGTGAAAAGAGTATTAGTATTGTTTCCTTTGAAGGCGGAAAGATGCGAAATGCTATTCCCAGGGAAGCTGTCGCGATTACAGCGGTCCAGGGCGCGGATATTGGAGATATTGAAGGAATTGCCCGGGAAGAAATAAAAGCCATTGCTATGGAATTAGGCGGACGTGAGAAAGAGCTTAAGGTTGTTATTGAATCTATGGATGAAGTCCCCTCAAAAATTATGACTCAAGAATCGCAGAAAACCCTTATTGATTTACTTGTTGCCCTACCGCATGGTGTTGAGGCGATGAATTATGATATTGAAGGGCTTGTTGAGACATCAAACAATCTAGCTACAATAAAGATTGAAGACGGCATGGCGGTTATCGGCACATCGACGCGCAGTTCAATTATCAGCGCGTTGAACGCCCTGAGTGCCAGAATCGGCGCGGTAGCGCGTCTTGCAGGGGCGGAAGTTGAAGAGAGAGATCCATATCCCGGATGGATGCCGAATCTTGAATCCAAGATTCTCTCTGTAGTAAAAGATGTTCATAAAAGGGAGTTTGGAAAGGAACCGGAGATGAAAGCAATTCACGCCGGATTAGAATGCGGAATAAGCGGCGAGAAATTCCCCGGGATGGATATGGTTTCTTTCGGTCCGTGGATTGAACATCCTCATTCGCCGGAGGAAAGAGTAAATA
>JAUXHZ010000230.1 GCA_030621255.1 Candidatus Latescibacterota bacterium | reverse complement strand
AAGGCCATTCTTAGAATAGGGGATCTCCATTTTAGTAGGGCTTGAAATTGCATGTGCCAATTGGTCTTTTGGACCTTTCATTCCAATTAAAAGGCTCATTGTCAAGGTGAACAAGTAGGAAATAAGTGTAAGTTTTCTGTTCATTAGATAATCGTAAGAGCATTTGGGTAATCTAAAAACACATGTGAATAAGTATAGAAAATCGGTATTTATATGTCAACGACAAATTGCTGGTGGAGTTTCCCCATTTTTTGACCCCTAACAACAAAAAACACTGTTTCCACTTACATTTGTATGTAATTGGTTAGTATTGTTCACGTTGCCAATTTGAAAGGATGATTTTTGGGTGAAGTCCTGATGTTCTAATTTATTCCTCCGGCGATAATGTATAAGCGGGTAAAAATAATTGAAAGCCAACTAAATTAACACACAACACTTTACATTATTACATCGACCAGACGGTGTGAGATTGAAAATTCCCCGATAATAGAGAAAAAAGAATTTTCCCTCTTCTGAAACGGGAACAGTACAAGCCTGGGAGTTCCCGATACCTTAAGGGAGATCGGATTTAGAAAATCACCGCACTTCAGGATTGAAGGGGGAAGTGTAGCGAAAAAGACAAAATCGATCAGTTCAACCGCTTCATCCTGCTGAAGGGCGCACATGACCGGTTTTCCCGGCAGAGTTGATTTCTCAATTTTGAAGGCTGGCTGTTTTCCGGTTAACAGTTTTCCAACCTTGAGATAAGCAAATGGATTTTTTGAAATAAATGCCGGGATATATATGAAAAATGATTTGAATGATTCTATTGTGCTTATCAGGTATTCGATTTCCCTGCTGCCCGGAATTAATCTCTGAGAGGCTATGATATTCAGTTTTTCCATCCCGGTATGGAGATTTGAGGAGAAGAAATCGCTCTCATCTTCCGGATCCTTCTCCAATTTTGTTTTAGCGATTGTACCTTTGTGGTTTCTAAGTTCAGACAATGACCCTTCTATCTCTTTTCTGAGCAGAGCACGGTCTATTTCAATTACCCAAAAAGGGAGTTGAAGGAGCTGTTCTTTATATTGTTCTTCACAGATGGCGGTATAAACAGCGATATCTTTAAGTCCTTCGGGAGTGATGATAAAGTAACGGTAGCAAGTTTCACACTGAAAGGTAATGCAGTCGGATAATCCTGACAGCTCAGCCCCGCAATGTTCGCAAACAAGCCGTTTAAGGGTGAGGGTATTATTCATTTTAGTTCCTCCCGAACCATTTTTTTAATCTGTATTTAATCCATATATGGGGCATGATAACCCTGCTGCCCTGAATCTGATCTATGATGTAAACAGCGCAGGCGGCAATAAGCAGAAGGGGAAAATATGTTTCAGCTAGGAATGCGAAAAGAGCCGGTATGAAGAAGAACCCGGCTGGATTTATTTTCTTCCTGCCGGGCACATCAGCCCGGATAATATTCCCGTTATTACCATCTATGGTTATTACATAGACCCTTTCTTTGAATTTGTAACGAAGAAAATATACGGGGTAGTAATATATGGAAAGGTTACTGCCGAATAGATGAAAACGGCTGGCATCGATCTTTGCCCCCGAAGGTTTCACGACATTAGTGATGTGCTGATAACTGTCCATTCTTGCTGTTTTTTCTGATATTGTGGGAAGCGCGATATTCATTGTAGTTTTGAAGTCATGGTTGAATATTTCCCATTTAAGCAGGGAGGCTTTCATGGAAATGCCCTGCATGCCCAGATATCTCATGACACAAGCCGGAGCGCTCCAGTCCACATGTTTTGAAACAAATTTCGAAAATGGAACCGATTCCTGTGTGAGAACCTGCCTGCTGATTTTACCGCTTGGAGTCGATGTGCTCTTTTCAATCCTTTTAAGTTCAATTTCCTCACCGCTTATCCAGCCGATGAATCTTCCACGCATTCGCCAGAATGGAACATGTATTAATTTATGTTCAACAACTGAAGTGTATTTTGCTTTTATGCGTCCGCCGCTATTTTTTGATATACAATGGAGCGCTTCAAGCTTGGCTTTGCCCGCGGTTATTCGCGGTTTAAGAAAGAAGCTTTTTACGCCGCGCGGGTTTGCGACATACAGGTTTGCAGAGCAGTATTCGCAGCGGATACTGCTCCTGCCTTCTTTGACTTTTAGCGATCCTCCGCAGGATGGGCAGGTTACACCGAATGTTTCTCTGTGGTTATGAGAATTCTTTGCTTCATCAATAAATTCATCTATCTCTTCAGGTGATTTGTCGCCGGGCTCAACTTCCCCCGCCGCGCTTTTTCGTATTCTTTGTGATGAAGCTGAATTATTAACGGTTTTACTGTTCATCCTGTATTACCATCTTTTCCCTGATTTTGAACGCGAGAAATCCCAATGCGGATGCCGCGAACACTATTATAAATCTGGCTAACCAGTTATGTCCAAGTTTGGCAATTGCAAAATAAGCGACAAATAATCCGCCGGCTGTTAATATCATGGGGAAGTCAAGAGGGGTTGATTTCTGAGGAGGCATTCGATCGATCTGTATCTGCCAGCTTTCTCCAAGAATTGCCGCTTTCCACTCTTTTTTCCCCAATCTGAATGAAATGTCGTAGAGTGGAAGATGAATAATTCTGGAGGTTTCCGGATCCAGTTCTTTTGGTTGAATGATCTTTTCTCCATCTGCCAGATCCTTTTCAAAATAGCAGTAGTCTCCCGCAGGCGGGTCCGGTATCGGGCTCGCGGAGAGAGGCGCCCCCTTTGCGGGGTAACCGCTCGATTTCCCATTCTTATCTTCTATCATAGTGTACGGAACGAAGCAGAACTTGACCTCTATTTTACGAGGGCGCCCCATATTGCGCTTCAGAAGGAAGGAACGCAGAATGTCTTCCACGGCCTTGTCATTCCTTTTGTGCGGCAGAATCAGGTGCTCGGGATAATTGCTGTCATCTACCAGGAGTGCTGATCCGCAATATGAGCATTTCAACATTTTTTGGCCGGGGTGTACCCTGTTTTCGCCGCGGCAAAGTTCACATTTTACAATCATGATTACTCTTCTTCGATTTTTTCACCACAGTTCAAACAGAATTTTGTTCCCGGAGGGAGTTTGACGCTGCAGTGTGGACATATCA
>JAUXHZ010000221.1 GCA_030621255.1 Candidatus Latescibacterota bacterium | reverse complement strand
GATTGTCGTATTCTGTGTAGGGCGTTTCTTTTTTGCCGTTATAAACACTACCTGTACTTATATAAACCATCACAGCATTTGATTTTCTGTAAGCAAGAGCAACATTTCTTGTTCCGAGTGGATTTTCTCTGAAGGCTTCATCAGGGGTCCGCTCACAAACATCTACATCTGTCATTGAAGCAAGATGTATAACAAAGTCGGGATTAAACCCGACAATTTTCCGGATTATCAAATCTGTGTCGCGGATATCCGTCTCAGGTAGATCTGAGGTGAAAATTTCATTCTCTTCTTCAAGAACGGGGGTAAGGGATCTGCCCAGCATTCCGTCAGCTCCGGTTACAAATATTTTAGCCAATAGTAATTCTCCTTCTGAATCCTAACCGTCTTTGCGTTCCCATTGATATGGGATGTCATTATCATGAGGGTGAATTCTGTGCTCATCAGGATTCTCATAATTATATGTTTCGGTAACGGTGTTTATTATAATTGCCTCAGTGGTACTTATACCTTTAAAACCATGACAAACGCCGGGGGGGATTGTTACGCGGATTGGATTGTATTTGCCGACGAAAAATTCATTTATTTCGCCGTGAGTTTGAGAACCTTCTCTGTTGTCATACAGAACAATCTTTACCATTCCACTAATTGCCGTCATATAGTCTGTTTGCTTGTGGTGATAATGCCATCCTTTTACCACGCCCGGATAACATGTTGTCATATAAACCTGACCAAATTTTGCAAAATCTTTATCGTCTGCTCTGAGGATTTCCATAAGGCGGCCTCGTTCATCGGAGATAACCCTCAGCTTTTTAACATTTACTCCGTCAATCATTTTATTTCCTCCATTCATTATCAAAGTTCTGTTCAGGAATGAATATTAACTTCAAATTATAATTGTGTCAAGAATGCCCTTCCGCGTGAACCCGGATTAGGTTAATATCGACCTTGAAAGAGTGGGCGAGAAAATTATTAATTAAATGGAGATATGGGGTAGAATTTTTTTGTTATAGATGCTATAATAAATAGAAATACGCAGGAGATTTGCTGGAGTTGCAATTAAACAAATCAAAGGAACGGAAGAGCATGAATAATATCCCTTTTTTTAGCCTTAAAGAAGCTACAGAAAAGATTCGAGAAGAAATCGACGAAGCGATAGCTGAAGTGATAGATAATACCGCTTTTGTTCTTGGCCCTTCGTTGGAACGTTTTGAAAACAACTTCGCGGAGTATTGCGGTGCTGGTTACTGTGCTGGAATCAGCAGCGGGACCGCCGCGCTTCATCTGGCCCTTTTAGGATATGGTATTGGAACTGGAGATGAAGTAATAACAGTCCCAAACACATTTATTGCTACGGTTGAAGCAATTGCCATGACTGGCGCAAAACCGGTTCTGGTCGATGTTATTGAAGAAAGCGCGTTGATAGATCCGGCTAAATTGGAAGAAGCTATAACGCCTAAAACAAAGGCTATTATACCAGTGCATCTCTTCGGGCAGTGTTGCGATATGGATCCTGTTATGGAGATTGCGGGGAGGCATAATCTCAAAGTTATAGAGGATTCATGTCAGGCGCATGGCGCTCGGTATAAAGGAAAGAGAGCGGGTTCGCTTGGGGATGCAGCGGCATTTTCCTTTTATCCAAGTAAAAACCTTGGTGCTTTTGGCGAAGGGGGAGCGATAACATCCGGAGATGAGGATTTTATTGCCAGAATAAAGGGTTTTAGGCATCACGGTCAGCTCACAAAAAATATGCATTCAATTCTCGGGTACAATTACAGGCTGCATGCGATCCAGGCGGTTATTCTGGGTGTTAAACTCAAATATCTGGATGAAGCAAATTCAAAACGCAGAAATCTCGCAGAGAGGTATAGAAAAAATCTTGAAGGGCTGCCAATTTGGATTCAATCCGAACAGGAAGGGTGTATGGCTGTTTATCATCTTTTTCCTGTAGCGTATCCAAACAAACCGGAACTAACGGAGGCTCTTGATAGAGCTAATATCAGTTGGGGGGAACATTATCCTGTTCCCGTTCATTTTCAGCCGGTTTTTTCAGAACTTGGATACGGGAGGGATTCATTTCCCATCGCGGAGAAATTGATGGAAACAAGTATAACATTGCCGATGTTTCCGGAATTAAAGTTGCAACAGGTTGATGATGTTTGTAAGGTTCTGAGCGATGTCAGTTCCGGCAGCTGATATTAATAGCAGAGGGAGGGGAGTAAGTATAGGGATTTGATAATTTGGTAACAGAAGTTCAAACAGGATGAGATTGATATGAAGCAGGATTCCCTGGCGTTGAATGACATCGAGAAATTACACCAATCTGGCGGGCGTCAGAGAAAATATGCCGGTGTTGGTATCAAAAGAATGAATTTGTGGCAGCAAGCTGTGAGGCGGCTTGTTGATATATTGATTTCCTCGGTATTGCTTGTGACTGGATTCCCCTTTTTCCTTGCAATTTTTTTAATTATTAAATTAACTTCGAAGGGTCCGGGTTTTTTTAAGCAGGAACGTGTAGGAAAAGACGGAAAACTATTTATCTTTTTGAAGTTGCGGACGATGAAAATTGATTCTGACGATTCAATGCATAAGGAATTCTGCAAAAAGTTTATACAGGATAAAAAACCTGAATTGAACATCGAAACAAAAAGTGATAAAGTTTACAAGATAGTTGATGATCCGCGTATTACAGGAGTTGGAAAGTTTTTAAGAAAGAGTGGGTTGGACGAACTTCCGCAATTCATTAATATACTTAAAGGGGAAATGACATTAGTGGGCCCCAGGCCGCCGTTGAAGTATGAATACAAATATTACGACAACTGGCATAAACTGAGGCTTAAAGTTAAGCCCGGGCTTACGGGGTTGTGGCAGGTAAGCGGAAGAAGCAGTGTTTCTTTTAATGAAATGGTGTTGCTTGATCTTTATTATATTGAAAATTGGTCGTTAATAATGGATCTTAAGATTGTTCTTAAAACGATACCTGTTATGTTTACCGGTTTGGGTGGTTATTAATCCGAACGCAGAGATTGGAGGCGTTTTGTTAACAGTTGGGATAATAGGCTGCGGTTACTGGGGGCCAAATCTTATAAGAAATTTTTTTAACCTTGATGAAGCTCATGTGAAAATTTGTTCTGACTTGCTGGATGAACGGTTAAATCACATGAAACAAATCTATCCGTCGATTGAAGTTACCAAGAATTACAAAGATATTATCAATGATTCGGAAATCGATGCCGTAGTTGTGGCGACACCAGTATCAACG
>JAUXHZ010000202.1 GCA_030621255.1 Candidatus Latescibacterota bacterium | reverse complement strand
CCGGCAGATTCAGGAGCTGCGGGATTCTGTATCTTTCTCCTTTCAAAAATTTTTACACACTCATCTTCCATACTTTTTCTGTCCCTGCCCAAGTTATCGAAGAACCCCTCTTTAATCATTCCATAAATAGATATTTCCGGGATATCCGTAACACGCTGAATAAAATCGCTAATCCCTTTAAACTCTCCATTTTCTCTTCTTTCCTGAACTATCCGCCGGCAGGTTTCAGCACTCATATCGCTATAATCACTGATGGGAGAACGGATATCATCCCCTTCCGCGGTGAAATTCACACCACTTGCGTTGATATCAGGAGGCAGGATATTCCCTCCTGCGCTTTTAAAATAATTTTTGTACTTCCTGACTTTGTCAGGTGAATCTCCGTATACACTCATGAGAGCGGCAAAATAGCTTTCGAAATGATGAGCCTTCAGATAAGCGCTTCTGTAGCTCAAGTAGGCCTGCGAACAACTGAGCGCCTTGTCATGCGTGTATTTAATATTCTTAAGGAGAAAATCAAATATCTTTTCACCCTCTTTTTCGTCAATTCCGTTATCTATTGCTCCCCGGATAAAATTCAGCCTCGCTCCCATCAATCCTCCGGAATCTCTGGTTCTAAGAGCTCTTTCAATTTCGAAAGCCTTTTTCCCCCTTAATCCCGCCAACATCTCAATTATCCCTCTTACCTGCTCCATATAAAGAAGAATTCCCCTTGTATCCTCAAGGGCCTCTACAAGTGAAGTGTGAGGAAGGGACTCCTTCTTAACCTCGTTCTCAATATAAATTTTCCACAAACCGCCTTTTAACGGCGCCGGCCTGTAAAGGGAAATCGCGGTTACAAGATCATTAAAATTCCGGGGTTTTATTTTCTTCAGAATATCCCTTACACCCTGACTCTCTAATAGATAGACTCCCATGGTATCCCCGGAAGAAATCATATTGAAGATGTCAGTGTCATCAAGCGGAATATCCCCTAAAGCTCCCGGCAATAATCTCTCGTCATCTTTCTCTGAGCCCTTTTCTGTTGTTACCTGCGATATCATCAGTACTAAAGCTGAAAGAACGTGCAAATGATGCAATACAAAAGACCAACCCCCCAAATGATCAACACTATCTTTA
Source organism: Candidatus Latescibacterota bacterium (assembly GCA_030621255.1). Taxonomy (GTDB): domain Bacteria; phylum Krumholzibacteriota; class Krumholzibacteriia; order Krumholzibacteriales; family WJIX01; genus JAGHBT01. Next base: position 2,374 of record JAUXHZ010000202.1, on the reverse strand, counting down.
TCGCATAGTAAGAAGCACTCCCCGGGCGTTGTGCAAATTCGAGAAAGCTGAGCGCCCGCGCCGCGCGGTAAAATTACAACCCTGGAGGAATTCAGGTTAAAGTGACAAATCTTACCTCTCAGGATTCCCGCTATATGCAGCACCTGCCTGACAACACTACTTTGACTATACAATGTTCTTAAAGCCGGTGACCCCTCAAACATAGCTGAAAGATCCTTCTTTTTTCCGACCTTAGCGATAACATTATCAAGTTCACTTCGGATATTCTTCTGAACACCAAGTACTTCACAAACTCCCCCTGTAATCTTCTTAAAAGACATCTCCTCGCGTAACACCTGAAAATGAATCGAGCAATCAGGGATCAGCGACATTATTATTTTAAAAATTGACTCCTTTCCTCCATAAGCCTTAATCAATTCCAGCGGGGGCAGAGATGATTTGTCCGATGAAAGAAAACACTCAAAAAGAAGCCCGTGCTCAAGAGGATTAAGCAGAGTGATCCCCATAATGTAAGCCAAAAAACTCTCCTGCAAACTTCCGCCTATGACTTCAAGAGCAACCACTTCCTCTTTGCATTTTTTAAACAGTTCCGCTAAAAAGCATAAAAATCCACTCAACTCTTCTCTTTCAGCCGATTCAAGTTCGGTTTCCAGATTACTCTGAAGGATATTCAAATTTTCCTGCTCTATGCTGAAAGAAGCTGACTTCAGCCATCGGCCGCATTCGTCCTTTAATTTTTCGAAAGGATTTTCGATAGCGTAAAACCCGAGTCTATAGCCATATTTAAGCTCAACATTACATCTTTTCGATATCTCTACCGAGGCATCCAGAGCTTTTTGAACGCTATAGAAATATGGTTCAAGATCCTTTCTTTCCTTAAGATAATACTCTCCTGAGCTCGCTTCTTCCTCCCCATTCTCCATCGACCTAAGTACGAAATAACTCTCCGCTTCATCTGCTGAAATAAACCTGTCATTATTTGTAACCACAAGAGCCAAACCAAACTTCCCCGCAAGTTTGGTAAGGTTGTCACAGATGAACCATTCCCTTTGACTATTGTGATTCATTAATTCCAGATAGAGATTATCTCTGCCGTAAATCTCAAGCAGTTTTTCAATAACCTGTTTTTGTCTTCCCGGATTACCATGCAGAAGAGACTGGCTCGCTTCCCCGTAAATAGAACCTGTGAGAGCAATTATTCCGTCCCTTTTTTTCTCAAGCTCCCCGACGGTTATATACTTAAAATTCTTTTTTTCATAATGCTGAGCGACAAGAGAAAGAAGATTCTCATACCCCTGATTTGTTTCGGCAAGCAATGTCAGATGATAAAATCCCTCTCTTCCTGTGAGCGATTCGTGCTGGATTTCAACCCCCAATACCGGTTTTATTCCGGGATCCTTTGCAAGCCTATAAAACTTATGATGAGCGTACATATTCCAGCAATCAGTAACAGCAACAGCCTCGAAACCCTTACGGGCCGATTGCCCGACAAGCTCTTCGCAAGTCAACATCCCCCTATATGGGCTGTTAATAGTATGAACATGGAGAGGAACATACGACACAATCTGTTACCCCTTTCAGCAGAAACCGCGCTAGGCCATACGGATTGTGAAGGAGACAGAATATGTAATCAACACAAAAATATTTAAAATAGGCCGCTCAGGACTTGAACCTGACACCACCTGCTTAAAAGGCAGGTGCTCTACCTGATGAGCTAGCGGCCCTTATCAATTCTTTTCCGGACGATACAAGTTAATAATAGTGACGGCTTCTGTCAAATACTTAGAGAGCTTAGAGTACTTTTTTTATTTTTTCGGCCTATCCGAAAAGATAATTGCTCTCTTTCGGCTCACTTTCCCTGATTATTGTTTCAGTTCTATCAGGACCGACTGAAATGAAAGTCGCGTGAACGCCAAGTTCATTTTCAACCCTCTCAATATATTTGCGCGCCTCCGCGGGAAGAGTCTGATAACTACCGTCCATATTCCCGCCGGCCTTCCATCCCGCCATTTCCTCATAAACAGGCTTGCATTTCTCAAGTATCCTTAAGTTGGAAGGAAAATTGTTAATTCTTTCTCCATCCACCTCATAGGCGACACAGATTTTTATTTTCGGCATCCCCTCCAAAATATCCAATTTCGTGAAGGCTATTTCTTTAAGTCCGTTTATTTTCGTAATGTATCTCGCGGCTACAAGATCAAACCAGCCGCAGCGCCTCGGACGTCCTGTTGTTGTCCCGTATTCGTTTCCCCTCTCCCGTAAATATTCCCCGTTCTCATCCTTTAATTCAGTCGGGAACGGCCCGTTTCCCACACGCGTCGTATACGCTTTAAAAATTCCTATCGTTCTCTTTATATTGGAAAGAGCAATCCCG
>JAUXHZ010000178.1 GCA_030621255.1 Candidatus Latescibacterota bacterium | reverse complement strand
TTCGACATTGCCGCCTGCTTATTAAAAGGTTTTCCAGCGTCTTTCAGCATACAAGCCTTATAAAGCAAGCTCCTCGCAGCCTCAATCTCCATCGCCATATCCGCCAGTTTAAAAGAATTCGCTTGGAATGTGGCGATCGGCCTGCCGAATTGCTCTCGTTCTTTCGCGTATTTCATGGCAAGTTCAAAAGCCCCCTGCGCCCCTCCCAATCCCATAGCCGCAATAGCAAGCCTACCGTTATCAAGAGTTTCAAGCATATGATGAAAGCCTTCTCCCCTCTTACCCAGAAGATTTCCTTCGGGTACCTTGCAGTTATCGAAGAAAAGCTCTCCCGTGTTCGAAGCCCGCCACATCATTTTTCCTGTCATCTTATTCGCTATAAATCCGTCGGTTCCGTTCGGCACGATAATACATGACATCTCCTTCTTGCCATCCGGACGCTCACCTGTAATAGCTTGTACCGTACAGATCCCTGTCATCTCCGTTGCGGCGTTTGTTATAAATATCTTGCTACCATCAATAACCCACTGTCCATTTTTCAATTTTGCAGTAGTCTTGGTCGCCCCTGCATCTGAACCGGCGTCGGGTTCCGTAAGGCCAAAAGAAGCAAGTATCTCACCGCTGCATAAACGCGGCAGCCATTCTTCCCTTTGCTTTTCATTACCGTAATAATATATCGGACCTACACCGAGAGAATTTCCGGCAGCCACTGTCGCTGAATGTGAAGCATCGACTCTTGCGAGCTCCTCTACAACAATACAGTACGAAAGATATCCCATCTCCGAACCACCGTATTTCTCCGGTATAATAATACCAAAGAGTCCCATTTCGGCCATTTGTTTTGTCAACTCGATCGAGAATTCTTCCTTTTCATCCAGCTCCTGCGCTCTTGGAGCAATCTCTTTTTCAGCAAAATTCCGGATGCTGTCACGCAAGACCCTTTGTTCTTCTGTTAGTCCGTAATTGATTATATTCCTCCCGATTAGCTCTCTTACCTAATATCCATTCTAAAAGGTGAAACCTTCCGGCAATTCTTCCACTTTCGTTCCAGCCGGAACCCAGGAAAGATCAAGAATCGTACATGTCGGGTTCTTTGTCTGGAATATCGGAAGAAGCTTCATTCCGATTTCAGGTTCTCCCACAGACAAATAACTCATGAGAATTGTATCGACACCATCAAATTCTATATTGACGAATTTGATAGGCTTGTCCAGAGTATTAAACGCCCCGGCCCTTTCACAAACCATAAATGTATGAACCTTTGCCGTGGTTTTAGCAAGTTCCGTCATATCGAAGATTGTGTTTTTACCGAGGCAGTCCGCACAGTGAATCCTGAACGGCTGATATACAGTACCCTTGAACTCACAATCAGGATTATCACAACGCGTACCAAGTAATTTGCCTTCACCCAGCGCTTCGAAAAATGAGGCTTCACCGCCATAGGTGTGAATATAGGTCATATCACGCGGGTTGGTAACTCCCATCAGCTTCCAGCCTTCGTCTGCGTTGCGTATAGGAACATTAGGAGTCAAATGATGAAAAGCACCCTTTATCCTGTATTTGTTATTTTTAACATATACCTTTCCGAACATACTCATTATTTTTCTCCTTTACGCGTTTTCTTTCAGCAAATTGTCAGGATCCATTAGAATTGTTGCGGTTACATGCGAACCGACCCCGGCATGGCTGATCGCCATTCCGCGTTTGGCTCCCTTAACCTGGAGATCTGTCCAGTCAGCCGGTTTTTCACGGGCAAATTCTTTCCATCGTTTTTCGTCACCGTGAATCTCCGCCCATCTGTTCCAGATATGCGAAGCTACTTCGAATGTCTGCATGATACCTGTAGCACCAACAGCGTGCATACACCCGATCAATCCTCCTGAAATATTGGAGGGAAGCTTGCCGGGCTCTCCTGTCTTTGGATTCGTGTGATAGCAATCGCCGGATTCCACATAGTCACGTCCCTCTCCATACGGACGAATACCTATATCCTCGTATGTCTGCACATCACTGATCGTAAAGGCATCGTGCAGTTCAACAAGATCGAGATCTTCATTTGGATCTTTAACCCCCGCCATACGATATCCGTACCATACCGCCATTCTGGCGGCCAAAAATCCCGTAAATCCAGGATAGCGGTCTCCTCCCGGGAACCTCTCCCCCAGATCCTTATATTGATCGGGAGTTTCATTCGGAAGAAGCGGTATATCCATGTCGCGCCTATCAGCGGGTCTTAGTGTATGAGAAGCGGCGCTAACCCAGATTCTTACAGGTTTATGGGATGAATTTTTAGTCAGTTCTATTGCTGTTTTTTCGTCGCAGATAATCGCGCACGCGGCACCTACACTCATAAGACAGCAGTCAAGAGCCCTCAGGGGATAAGCGACGACAGGTGATTTTATAACATCCTCTACTGTTATCTTCTTGGGCGAATGTGCGAATGGATTCATCCTCGCGTATCCGTGATGCTTCACCGATATCTCAGCCAGTGTCTCGCGGAAAGAGTCCTCGGACTTGCCGAAGATTTGCCAGTATCTCTGCGCCATCACCGCGTAATAACCTGTATAAATATGTCCGAGTGGCGACTCCCAGTCCTTATCAGCCGCGCAGGAAATTAAAAAATTTCCTTCATCGGTCGGAACCTCATCCATCCTCTCCCAACCCATCGCAAGAGTACAGTCGGAATATCCAGACGCTACTGCCTTTACCGCCTCCCAAAGTGTTGAACCTCCCGTAGCCCCGCCGGTTTTGATACCAATAGTCCCAAGGGGATCAAGCCCGAGCCTGTCATGAATTACAGCTTCTCCAAGAAGCTGATCGCCGAAATGATCGGCAAAGTGCCCGTAATATGCAGTGTGTATATAACTTTTTAGTTCAGCGGGTGACATATTTATAAGACCTGCGGCCATTGTAAGAGCGTCTATGCAAAGCTCCTCTGTCCGCTTGTCCGGTATCGCACGGTCGAACTTTGACTGACCGCCCGTTACCATATAAACCGGCCGCATAAGCTTAGGAATCTTTAATTGATGCTTGCTGAATTTTATCATAGTTTCTACTCCTCCTGATCGAAAGCCATAAAAGGCGACAGCGCTCAGAGCACTTTAAATATCTTTACTTAGCAATAACTTCTCAAAACTGCCGAACTTCAAACTAAGTTAAATGGGATTTTATCAAATATAGAGAACTGTGTCTATAATAATTGTAAATATTGTGTGGGAATAGAAATAGACAAGGTGCCCCCCCTTTTTTTTAGAGAAACTTCTTTGTTTTGGGGAGGAGGTGAGAAAGATATGGTGTGAGGAAGGAATATCCTCAAGCATAGAAGAAAGAAACACAGAACAAAACAGAACTTAAGAGAAGTTAAGAGAAAATGGAGATTTTTCCAGCAAATAGATGAAGACACAACCAGCGTTCCCCAAAATCGCCGGCAGAAGAATCAACCGTCAAAAGGGATTTTGACAACAAAGCGGGTCCATTCACCTTCTCTGGATTCTACTTCCATCATGCCCGCATGAATATCCGTAATAATAAAATACGAAACGGACATACCGAGCCCCGCTCCCGCTCCCTCATCTTTTGTCGTAAAGAAGGGCTCAAAAACCCGTTTACGCACCGATTCATCAATGCCTAGCCCGTTATCTTCTATTTCAATACACGCCCAATCATCATCCCTGTATGTGCGCAAAATAAATTCAGGATTATACCCTTTCCTCTTTTTTTTCTTCATAGCTTCCGCGCCGTTCTTTAAAATATTAAAAAAGACCTGCTTAATCTTGCCCG
>JAUXHZ010000280.1 GCA_030621255.1 Candidatus Latescibacterota bacterium | reverse complement strand
TCGGCAGGTTGTGTAGCGGTAAGCCTAAATACACAGACTACTACTGACGCGTTAATTTATCTTCTGAATAACAGTGACGCCAAGGCGATTATTACAACGGGAAAATATAAAAAAGAATTACTCCCGGCTCTAAAAAAATGCCCGGGAATAAAAGAAGTTATTATCGATCAGAAAGATCTTTCAGACTATCAGAAAATCGGCCACTGCAATACAGTTACATTGGCCGAGGTGTGTGACGGCGATGCCGCCTTGCACGATGTGCGGTCTATTGATATTGATCTCGCGGAGATAGTCTATACGTCAGGGAGTACAGGAACACCAAAGGGTGTGATGCTTTCACATTTAAATCTGGTCAGCAATATGGACTCAATTGTACGCTACATGCATCTAACTGAAAATGATCGTGTTATGGTTGTTTTGCCCTTCTATTATATTTACGGCAAATCACTTCTTCTGACCCATTTTCTTGTGGGCGGTTCCGTTGTAATCGATAATAATTTTGTCTTTCCTAATCAAGTACTGGCGACTATGAAGGAACAGAAAGTGACCGGATTCGCGGGGGTCCCGTCAACCTTTATGATTCTTCTTGATCGATCTACCGTTCGTAAATACTCATTTGATTCCCTGCAATATGTTATGCAGGCCGGAGGGGCAATGGCTCCCTCTGTTCAGAAGGAGGTAAAGGAAGTCTTTTCCCCTGCCAAACTGTATGTTATGTACGGCGCTACGGAAGCTGCCCCCAGGCTCTCTTATCTGGAACCTGAACGGCTTGATGATAAACTTGGTTCTATTGGAAAGGCTGTTGACAATGTTGATTTGTTACTGGTTGATGAAAAAGGGAATATACTTCCCCCGGGCCAGTTGGGAGAAATCGCCGCGCGCGGGTCCAATATAATGCAGGGTTACTGGAAGGATCCTGAAGGAACAGCGGAAGTATTGCGTAATGGTTTGTATTATACCGGCGATCTCGCTAAAATTGATGATGAGGGATTTTTCTTTATAGTGGGAAGAAGCAAGGATATAATAAAAGTAAAAGGCTTTCGAGTTAGCGCCAAGGAGATTGAAGAAAAGATTCTGGAATTGGATGAAGTACATGAAACAGCCGTTATAGGTGTGGAGGATAATATATTGGGTGAGGCGGTCAAGGCCTATATTGTTCCTCGATCAGAGGGTGATGCTGACAAGGATATGATTGATCAATATCTTCGAAAGAATTTGCCGCAGTTTAAGCTTCCCAAGTATATAGAATTCAGGAAAGAACTCCCGAAGAATAAATCAGGCAAAATATTAAAACAAAAATTGAAAGAAGAATTAAGCAAAAATGAATAAACATATTGGGATCATTTCTCTTTTTATAGCTTTGTTGTTGACTGTTGTTACAACAGGGTGCTCTTCCGGCGAACCCGCTTACGAGAGGCTAAGAGAGAGAATGGTACGTGAGCAGATAATGGCAAGGGGAATAACAGATTCGCTCGTTATTTCTTCAATGCTGGAGGTTAAAAGGCATCATTTTGTTCCTTTACGTTTTAAAATGAATGCCTATGTTGATAGTCCCCTTCCGATAGGATCTAATCAGACGATTTCACAGCCCTATATTGTGGCGCTTATGACCTCTTTACTTAATCTAAGAGAGGGGGGAAGAGTGCTGGAGATTGGGACGGGATCCGGGTATCAGTCGGCTGTTTTAGCTAATATAGCTGATTCTGTTTTTAGTGTTGAAATTCTTCCTGAGCTTGCTGCAAGAGCGAAAGCGCTGCTCGATACTCTGGGTTATGGTAATATCAAAATACGCGCAGGTGACGGATATGACGGTTGGCCGGCGAAGGCTCCATTTGACGCGATTATCGTAACTGCCGCGGCGCCCAGCATTCCATCCAAACTTGTTAAACAACTGCGCACGGGCGGGAGATTGGTTATCCCTGTTGGAGATTTTATGCAGCATTTGAATGTCTATGAGAAGAGAAAGGAAGAGCTGAAACTACTTAATTCCTTTCCGGTTAGATTTGTGCCGATGACGGGGAAGATAAGGGATTGATTATCTTATGAAAAAAGAAGAACTTGAAGGGATAAAGGACTGGTTTGATCTGTATGTGCAAACCTTCAAAGTGACGGGGTATGGCGGGCTTGAGAATATAATTCTAAAAGAGAAACACTCGCGGAGGGTAAGCAAAGAGTCTGTCAAGCTTGGAAGGGAGCTTGGAGTTGATCAAGATGGGCTTTATCTGATTGAGGCCATAGGACTTCTGCATGATGTGGGGAGATTTGAACAGTTTGTTAGATATGGAACATTTGTGGACGCCGGATCGGTTAATCATGCCGAATTTGGCGTTGAAATTCTTCAAAAGAGGGGGATTCTCGGTGGAATCACCCCCGAGGAAAGGGATATTATTCTTTATGCGATATTCCATCACAGCAGACTGAACTTGCCGGAAGATGAGCGTAAAAATTCCCTGTTCTATTTGAAGTTACTTAGGGACGCAGACAAACTGGAT
>JAUXHZ010000340.1 GCA_030621255.1 Candidatus Latescibacterota bacterium | reverse complement strand
TTGCAAGAACTTTCCCCGGGGAAATGAGTTTTTGCTGGATAAGGCGGCTTCCGCCGGTAAATGGCCTTACATATTCTGTGTTGGCAATGTCATTTCCGGAAAGGTGGTCAAAATAATCGTTGGCTGTGTTCGCTCCCAGATGAAGGAATATCACGCCGAAGAGTGTCAGTGTAAATAGTAGAAGGTTCCATGTCCCGGTTTCAAACCGGACTAGCGCCGTGGAGAGAAGTACGGGGATTATGCTTCCGGTGAGGAACTCAGCTCTAAGTTCTTTCAACCAGTATCGGAATGAAGACATTGCCGGCCTTTCAAGCTAATCTTTTTACGGGCTGCGATCTATTTTGTCATTAGAGCAAAGAATATCTTTTAATTGACTTGGGTCCAGTTTGGCTCCGCTTAGTATAAGAATTGTATTTTTCCCTTGAAATTTTTCTCTTTCTTTCAGAAAAGAAGCGACCGGGAGGGCGGCGGCTCCTTCGATCAGCATAAAATGTTTGCGGAGGATAAGATTTATTGCTTCCTTGATCTCTTTTTCGGAAACCAGAATAAAATCATCAACATATTTTTTGCAGATATCAAATGTTATCGATCCTGCTTCAATGCCTCCGGCGGTTGCGTCGGATATCGTTGCTTCTGATTCCATTTCAACTATTCTTCCCGCCTTGACAGATTTTGCCATAACGGCTGAGAGGGCCGGCTGACACCCTGTGATTTTAATCATTTTACATGTTTCTTTCAGATAACCGCCAATTCCGCTGATCAGGCCTCCTCCTCCCACAGGTATTAGAACAGAATCAACCTTTATGCCATGCGTCTCTTCTTCAATTTCCATTGCCACCGTCCCTTGCCCGCCAATAATCTTTGGGTCATTGTATGGAGAGATATATATACGCCCGGTTTCCTCGGCAACCTCTCTCGCCCGCATTTCCGCGAGCATACAGTCATTCCCGAAGAATTCAATGTCCGCTTCATAGAGTCTGAGTTTTTCCAGTTTTGCGCGGGATATATTCTCCGGGACGAATATTGTCCCTTTGAGTTTAAATTTCCTTAGCGCCCAGATAAATGCGGCGCCATGGTTTCCGGTTGAAGAAGTTACAAGTCCCTTTGCTTTGGATTTGTCGTCGAGTGATAGGATTTTATTAATAGCGCCTCTGATCTTGAAAGAACCTGTGACCTGGAAGTTTTCAAGTTTTAAATAAACGTTGCCGCCACTTTTTTTACTTAGGTACGGCGAGTATTGAAGGGGTGTCTTTCTTATTAAATCTCTGATTTTCTTTTCGGCTTCAATGGTTTCTTTTCTCACATCAGTAGTATATTCAGACATTATTTTGCCCTCTTTTGCAAAAACAGCGTTTGAGCCGCGATCGATCATCAATCGCCATATATAGGTGCAATTAAAGGTTAATGCCGCATCTTTTTAACCGGCAGGCCATATTTCTTGGTAACATATTTTCGCGAAAAAGTAAGCAATAAAATTTTTGTCCGGGTGGTTACACGGAATTCTTCTGTTACACGTTCTTAAAATGGTAGGGCTGATGAATGTCAGGGGTAAAAATAGAGGAAGCGGCAACATCGATAATGTTCCCGCTTCCTCAGCACTATTCCGGATAATTTTATAAGAACCCCGGGCTACTTTCCCTCATATAGATTTACCAGACTGCTTTTCCCCATACGGCTTTACCGGCTGAAAGAAGAGCTACGATAAGTGCGATATTTGTGAAGTAAAACATTTCTAACCTCCTTGTTGTTGTTTAAAGTTTCTAATGACTTCTTCTGGTTCCCTGAAACTGCAGGAGTTGTGCCAAACTTCCTTATTGTTTCCAATAATTTCTTGAATATTGTAACATGCAATCAGCAAACAAG
>JAUXHZ010000267.1 GCA_030621255.1 Candidatus Latescibacterota bacterium | reverse complement strand
CTATCAAGCCCGCCCGACGGAACGACCAGGCAACTCCCATTTTTTTTCTTCTCTCCCTTTTCAATTTTGAATCCGGCCATTTAAAACACCTCATATGTGATAAATTTCTATCCACCTGTTAGATTTTCAAATATCTTTTACAATCTTTTTACCATAACTTTCCCCGGCGTATAATATTATGTCCGGCAAGCAGTTACAACTCTTTCGACAAAATTCGATTTTTGCGTGATCACGTGTAACTTTCTGTCATATCACAAATTAGCGTTACGTTCGTCATAGTTGTCATAATTTCTCTGATATCAGCATAGCGCAAGAATTGTTCACATAGTACGGGCTTGAATAATTTCGGGCAGATAATCAAGTTTTGATACCGGAGAAGACCCGGCCACAGATCGGAAACCGTTCAATCGTCATTTAAATCGCAGATATATTCTAACGGGCAATCACAGCAATGGGGGGTTTTCCTGCAAAACGATTTGGCATGTTCAACAATAAGGGCATGGTATTCCTTAAACACCCCTATATCAAAGGGAAGATTTGTTTCAAAGTATTTCCTGATATTTTCATATGTCTCATCAGCATCTATTATGCCGATCCTCCCGAATATCCTTCTCGTATACGCGTCAATTACAAAGCAAGGCCTGTCATAAGCATATAGCAAAATAGAATCCGCCGTCTCCGGGCCTATTCCGTAGAGCCGGAGAAGTGATTCACGGCTTATCTCAATTTTCTTAAGGAAATAATCGGCAAGCACCTTGAGTTTCCTGGCTTTCATGTTGTAATACCCCGATGGGCGAATAATGTTGGCGAGCTCTCTGTTTTCAAGTCGCGCAATAGCTTCCGGATTTAAATTGTTTGATCTATTTAGATTTTCAATCGCGCGCGCGGCATTCTTCCATGAAGTGTTCTGCGTAAGAACAGCCCCGACTGCAACCTCGAATCTCTGTTCTGTATTTTCAGGCCCTCCCGTATATTCGGGATAATTCTTTCCGGGCGGTGTTACAGGCCACCACATTCTGGGCCCGTAATAATTTTTCAGGACGTTAAAAATATCGATCAGCTTCGAGGATTTCTTCATATTATTCTACCAGCATCTTTCCTTCAAACAGCCTGAGAATAAACTTAACTTGAATAAAATATAGCGTCTCGGGGCTTTCCCTGTCATTAACAACTTAAAAAATTTTAACAAACCAGTCTGCTGAACCTTCCGTAAAAGCGCCCCGGAAACGGCAAACTCCGGCATAGAGTTAAAAACAATATACATTTGTCCCGATTAATCATAATCTTCAGTGATATATAAGTAATTCCACATAAGGAAAGGATAAGCTTCATGAGAATAGCGATTCTCGGAGACGGCTCACTTACTCACACAAAACGCTGGGGAGGCTTCTTTAAAGAACAAGGGCATGAAGTCCTTTTATTTTCCTTTGAAGAAACGGAAAATTCCCCCGTACCTGTAATACAGCTTAAAAAATATCTACCCACGAATCTCCTCGGATACCTCTCATCACTAAGACTCTTAAAAAAAGAACTTGGCAGATTCGATCCGGATATTGTCAGTTCACTCTATATCAGCGGATACGGATTGCTCGGAGCCCTATGCGGTTTCCGGCCGCTCGCTGTGTCAGCTCTTGGATCTGATCTTCTTGTAGATTACAAAAAGCACTTTGTCCATAAAGCACAGATTAAATATGCCTTGGGAAAAGCCGGTTTAATCACCGCGGATTCAGAAGGTCTTTCCAGAATCGCGATTGAGGCCGGCGCCTCAAAGAAAAATACTCTTAAAATATATTTTGGTATTGATGGAAATGTTTTTTACCGATCCCCAAAAACCGGGGAAGCGCAGGGGAATAATGATACTACATTAATAATAAGCACCCGCAACCATTATAGTATCTATAATCTTGATCTCTTAATCGATGCCGCCCCCTACATTCTAAAAGAGATCAATGCCCGCTTTATTATCTGCGGGGATGGGCCGGAACGTGAAAATCTGCAGAAAAAAACAGAAAAACTCGGAGTAGGCGAGAATTTCAGTTTCAAGGGGAAATTAAACCCCGAAGAGCTCTCCCGGGAATTAAGAAAAAGTGATATCTATATATCGACATCACTTTCAGATTCTACTTCCGTGTCACTTCTTGAAGCAATGGCAAGCGGCTTAACACCTATCGTAACAGATCTTGAGGGAAACAGAGAGTGGATTATTGAAGGTGAAAACGGGGTTATAATACCTGCCGACGATCCCGTAAAACTCGCCGAATCTGTCATCAAGACAGCGGCAAACAAACCTTTTCTTGAAAAAGCCGGCAATATTAATGTCCGTATAATTCTCGATCGGGGACTATGGGAAGACAACATGAAACGTGTAGAAAAGGCAATGACTACACTTATCATGAAAGAAAAAAACAGATAAAAACGCGTTCCCGGAGAAGACCCTACGCGTTGCGATAACACCTTCTAAGGCATCATGCTCAATCGCGCGGAGCGGGGTTCAATAGATAAAATCAAACTGAGTACTATTACCCATAGCTTCTAAATCTTGAAGATTCTCTGGTAAATATTCCTCACATTTTTCTGTTCCACCCAATATATATTTTTGCAAATTTGTTTTTACGGGAAGCGTTGGTTTTTGCCTGCATAGGTAACTCCCTACAAATATA
>JAUXHZ010000271.1 GCA_030621255.1 Candidatus Latescibacterota bacterium | reverse complement strand
ATTCTTCCCGGGAGCCTCTCCGAGAAAAACTATTCCCGCGGAAGCGTTTCCACCGCCGAACACGGTGTTTGTCCTTTTTTCGGAAAGCTCACAGCGCCTGCATCGAGAAACTTCCCCTTTAAGCCCCTCAAAATCGAGCTGTTCCAGTTTGTTTTCTTCCTCCGGCAGCCTCTTTTCAAACAAATTATCCTGAGCGGGGGGATCGGCGGAATACCTTATCCCGTCTTCCGGTTTTCTTTCATTATCCACCATATGATCCTTTTTCACGGAAATGCTGTTCTTCTTCAAGTTGTCACAGTTCTTAACGGAACTCGAAAAGCTGTCACTATCCGGGGAACTCCCGGCAGGTTCCCTTTCATCCGCTGCGAGGTATAGAAACTTATTACCTTTAATTAATTTACCGCGTAAATACCTCTTCACATCAATAATGTTGTTTTTCCCTGCGCCGCAATCCAATCTTAATCCTTTTTTTTATTCCCTGTCCGCCGACAGTTCCTTTAATATTATTTCAGCGGCTTCTTCCTTTGTAATAACCTGCGTTGACAGCAGTTCCCCTGATTTGTCATAAAGAATTATCTTATTTGTGGGAACGGAAAACCCGCTTCTTTCTCCAATCATATTAAGAACAATAAAATCACAATTCTTTTCCTTAAGTTTTTTCATTGCCTTTTGTTCGCCGCCATCCGCCTCGAGAGCAAACCCGACAGCACGTTGGGATTTCGATTTCATCTTACACACTTGCTTAAGAATATCATCCGTCTTCTTCAGCTCAATAGTCAAGCTATCTTTATCCCGTTTGATCTTCCCCTCTTTTGAGAGAACCGGAGTATAATCCGCCACGGCAGCTACCATAAAAAAGAGATCGCAGTCACCGAATAATTCCAACACCGCTTCCTTCATTTCAACTGCGGTTTTCACCCCCCTTACCAAATTCACCTCTGGGGCGGGCAAATCTACGATCCCGTGGATAAGGGAAACCTCAGCTCCCATATTCACGGCTTGCCCGGCAAGGGCAAATCCCATTTTGCCTGAAGACCTGTTTGAGATATAACGAACCTGATCAATATCTTCTTCGGTCCTGCCCGCTGTTATAAGAACCTTGGTTCCTTCAAGTTTACGGCCGCCTGCAAACGAATCGATAATCCTCCGCGCAATATCCTCAGGCTCCGCCATCCTTCCCTTGCCTGTATCACCACAAGCAAGTTCTCCCGAACCAGGCTGAATAATTATTCTTTTGTCTTCCTTGAGCGTTTCAATGTTTCTTTTTGTCGCTGGATTCAGCCACATCCCGTCATTCATAGCCGGAGCTACCAGTACAGGGCACCGGGCAGCGCACACCACCGCACTTGCCAAATCATCCGCTATTCCGGCGCATATTTTCGCGATAAAATCGGCTGTCGCGGGAGCAACAATAATTCTTTCCGCCCATGCGGCCAATTCAACATGCGGTACTGAAGAAATATCCCTCTGATCAAAAAGGTCTACCCGTACCGGATTTTTGGATAATGTCTCGAATGTTAGTGGAGTTACAAACCTGGTTGCCGCTTTGCTCATCACAACCCTGACCTTCGCCCCCCTGCGTATCAGCTCACGAACCAGATAAACAGATTTGTATACAGATATCCCGCCTGTAGCAACGAGAAGGATTTTTCTTCCATTCAAACCTTCACGATATTTATTCTTCCCCCGATGGTTTTGCATATCTATACTTTACTTTCCCTTCAACTACACGTCGCAGCGCGATTGTAGTAACTTTCTCCTGAATCTCCTCATCGGATAATCGAAGAAGCGCGCTTATTCTCTTAGCTTCTTTTGAAACCGCTCTTACCAGTTCATAACGGTTCTGTTTCATATTGAGAAATGCTTCCATAGTCTTTACATCCATAATAACCCCTTAATATTACAATCGGAATTCCAGGATACAATTTTCTAACAATTCACAAAATCATCAGAGAGATTATTATTAATATAATTACCACTTATAATCAACATCTTTTCGCAGATTAATTCTTTCTCTCCGCATCGCTTCCGACTTGATGATCGTACAAATATCCTCAACACAACGATCTATTTCCCCGTTTACGACAATGTAATCATAGCTGTCAGAACATTCTATCTCACGTTTCGCGTTATCAAGCCTCTTTACGATTGTGCCCTCATCATCTGTCTTTCGCCCTCTCAACCTGTTTTCAAGCTGTTCAAGCGATGGAGGCAGAACCATTATCAAGACAGCGTCCGGCCTCTTTTCTTTCAAAGTCAAGCCGCCCTGTACATCTATCTCAAGAACAACATTCCGGCCTTCCGAAAGTCTTTTCTCAACGTAATTTATACTGGTTCCATACAGATTCCCGTAGACCTCTGCATATTCAATAAATTCTCCCTTTTCCATTCGTTTTTTGAAATCTTCCCGCTTGATAAAAAAATAATTCTCTCCTTCAACTTCACCGCTTCTGGGTGAACGCGTCGTAAAGGAGACGGATTTCTCCAAATTATCAAAACTTGCCAGCACCCGCCCGGCCAGGGTTGACTTGCCCACCCCGGATGGGCCGGAAACAACTATAACAAACGGCTTTCCTGAACGAATAATATCACACCTCCAAAGCC
>JAUXHZ010000165.1 GCA_030621255.1 Candidatus Latescibacterota bacterium | reverse complement strand
GGCTTTGTGGGAGACCCTGCTTTCACTTCAAGCTGCTCGATCCCCATACAATTCGCTACAATTGCCCATCCTGTTTCCGTTTGCCACCAATGATCTATTACCGGAATTTTCAGCAAATCCGTCGCCCAATCGTAGGTATCCGGATCAAGCCTTTCTCCCGCAAGATAGAGATACTTAAATCCTGAAAGATCATAATCTCCAAGCAGTTTTCCCTCGGGATCCTCCTTTTTGATAGCTCTGAATGCTGTCGGGGCGGTAAAAAGAGCCTTTACGCCATACTCCGATATAACCCGCCAGAAAGCGCCCGCGTCAGGAGTGCGCACCGGTTTTCCCTCGTACAGCACTGTCGTACAGCCATGCAGAAGAGGAGCGTAAATAATATAGGAATGCCCAACCACCCAACCTACATCCGAAGCGGCCCAATAGACATCACCGGGATTTACATCGTATACATTCTTCATACTCCACTTCAAAGCCACAGCGTGCCCCCCGTTGTCCCTGACAACACCCTTCGGCATACCTGTAGTTCCGGAGGTGTAGAGTATATACAAAGGATCCGTTGACTTTACGGGAACACAGTCAGCCGGCCGGCTTTTCTGTACGATTTCATTCCAGTCAAGATCCCTTCCTTCAATCATTTCCGCTTCAGCCTCTTCCCTCTGGAAAATAATGGTTTTCTCCGGTTTGTTCTTCGAAAGTTCAATGGCCTTGTCCAGAAGCGGCTTGTATTTTATCACCTTTTTTACTTCTATTCCGCATGATGCCGAAACGATCACCTTCGGTTTAGCGTCATCTATTCTTACCGCCAGCTCGTGAGCGGCAAAACCTCCGAAAACTACAGAATGAATGGCTCCAAGTCTCGCGCACGCCAACATAGAGATAGCTGCCTGCGGAATCATCGGCATATATATAATAACCCTATCGCCCTTCTGAACACCAAGAGAAGAAAGGGCTCCGGCAAACTCCGCGACCTTGCTCAAGAGTTCACCATAAGTATATTTTTCCTTTTTGCCGGTTACCGGGCTATCGTAGATAAGGGCCACCTGGTCCGCTCTTCCATTTTCCACATGCCTGTCAACAGCATTATAGCAAGTGTTCAGCTCGCCGTCGGCAAACCACCTGTAGAAAGGTTTGTTGGAAGCATCAAGTATTATTTCCGGTTTCTTGTACCAATCTATCTCCTCCGCCGCACTTTTCCAGAAAGTCTCGGGATTATTGATAGATTCATCATATACTCTTTTATATTCGCCTGCCATCTATCCTCCTTATGATCATTTGGCTCATTCGAAACATTGTGTCTCTTAGTCAACCCCTGTATTATTTGCGGTTCACCGCTTATTTTACAGTAGTTATAATAATTCATTGCCGCGTCCGCAACAACCATTTCCCGGGATAAATAAAAAACGGAGATTACCGCTTCATAAGTTCAACCATTTCCCTCACAGCCCTCTCAATACCTACAAATACCGCTCTCGAAATAATGCTGTGTCCTATATTCAATTCTTCTATCTCGGGAATCAGGACAACGGGCTGTACATTATGATATGTAAGCCCATGCCCGGCGTGAACGTGAAGCCCGTATTTAACTGCCGTTTTGGCGGCGGCGCCAAGGATCTCCAACATTTCTTTCCTATTCCCCGAGCCGGCATTCGCGTATTCCCCTGTGTGGATTTCTATAGCGTTAAATCCGATTTTCGCGGCGGCTTTTATCTGAGAAAGGTCCGGATCAATAAAAGCTGCCGTCTTTATTCCGCCCTTCTTTAGAGCCTTTACAACTTCATTGAATTTTTCTCCGCCGCTGAGAAGGTTCAATCCACCCTCCGTTGTAAGTTCTTCTCTTTTCTCGGGCACCAGGGTAACAGAGTCCGGATGCATTGCCAGTGCTATTTCCTGCATTTCAGCCGTAGCGGCCATCTCTTGATTAACAAGAGTCTGGGCCATTTCGCTGATCAGCCTGACATCCCGATTCTGGATATGCCTCCTGTCTGCTCTTAAGTGAAAGGTTATCTGATCCGCCCCTCCCTGCTCAGCCAGCATGGCCGCGGTCACGGGGTCCGGCTCAATCGTTTTCCTCGCCTCTCTCAGAGTGGCAACATGGTCTATATTTACTCCCAGCCTTAAGCGTTTCAAATCCGCCTCCTTATTCTTCAAGATTCCTCTATTAAAATCGAAAGTTCCCTTAAATTCACAAACCTTATACCCCTTTTTTCCGCTTCCTTTATCATCCATTCCAGATCCTCAAGGCTTTCACGCTTTACGTGCATTATTCCAAGCGCCCAACCCCTTCTGGAAGCTGTATCCATCATCTCCCGCATATTTCGGCGGACATCATCTCCGCTGTTATCGAGAAAAAAGTCATTCCTTAAAGGAGGCATTCCCATAGTCGACGCTATCTCACTCGCCACAGAGGCCGGAGAGGTCAAGCTGTCAAAAAAGAGCAGATTGTGCTTCCTGCAAACCCCCAGAACCGCCTTCATAACCCTGGAATCCGCCGTAGCTTTTGACCCCATATGATTGTTCACTCCGATTATTCCCGGAGTAGCGGCAAGAGCCTTTTCAACAACGCTCTTTATTTTTTTATCGCTCATGGAGACCCTCACAAAAGGTATCTTCCCGAAATCCGCCACCTCCTGTTCCGGCTCCATCGGCAGGTGACACAGAATATCCTTGCCTGCCCCCCCCGCAAGTCTGCATATAGCATCAGAATATTTCAGCCCGGGGATAACAGCAATTGTAATACTGGCCTTTACCGCAATAAAATCCCTTGCCAGTTTGTTGTTGAAAAACCCGAAGTCATCCACCACAACAGCCACAGCCGGAGATTTTTCACTTATCAGGACAGCCTTCGAGCTTTTTACAATAATACACCGGTGAGTAACCCTGGAACGAGTCCCGATTTCCATCTCTATTTTCTTCCCGGAATTTCTTTCATAGCAGCTCCTTACACGCCCGCCGCACCTTTCAATCTCTTTGTCGATCGTATTGTTTATATTGATCAGCGAAGATTCGTGCGGCACCTTAGCTTTGACGAGATAGATACGCCCCGATTTTCCGCTTTCCCCCGGTATAATTTCAATTGTATCTCTTCTGATACCGCATTTTCCAAGGGCCCCTAACAAAGCTGCTCCAATATCTTTCTGGACCATTTCATATTTACCGCCGAAGCCTGTATCAAGCAGGAATATCCTGCCTCCGGCACTGTTAAAAAACCTTGCCGTCCCAAAGGCGATTATAACAAGAAGGGAGAGGGCCCCTGCCAGGACTTTAAGCCTGTTCCCAATCTGCTTCTTCGTTTTCCGCTTCTTCCCGGCCAATTATAACTCCCCTCGGGGTATGCTGTACTTTACAGCTTTTATGGTAATCGATTGACGATTTATCGACAACGCGGGCGCCACCTCGATTATAAATAGTAAGAGGGTAAAATGTCAAGAGATCGCAAAAGCCGGCCCGGAATAGAGGGACAATTAAAAAGAAACACCCTCCTTAATACAAAAAGCCCCCCCTTACAGGGGGCTTAAAGATTATATTAAATATTCCAGCGCCTCTCAAACGCGCTCTTTTACCGGTTTGAACTAAGGAAATTACTGCACAAGTAAATCGTCCGCCCGGTAGATCACATATTTGCCGGGATTATCAGGATCGGGCCCGATAACAAATCTTACTTCATCATCCCCCTGGTATGTCATATCTCCAAAAGTAACGGAAAAATTATAATTTCTCTGTGTGCTCCAGCAATCCTCGCATGGTTCACCAAAAACTTCATCTACTTCAGTCCACGTTGGGGATACAATAGCGGAAGGAAGCAGGTACATATTCTGGATCTCCGCGTTATCCAGAATCCACTGAGTACCCTTGCAGTCCTCATCGTAATTATAGTTTTCTCCAAGGGAATCTACTTCAATTACTTGATTTGCCCATAGA
>JAUXHZ010000187.1 GCA_030621255.1 Candidatus Latescibacterota bacterium | reverse complement strand
ATTACACGGATCTTCAACATTTAAAATTTGCAATTCGACAGTTCCGCTTTTTAATTCTTCGGAGAAACCGGTTTCAATAGCCTTTCTGGTGAGAGCCTCAATTGTGTTACAAGTTTTACAGCGCATGGTATTGTGAAAGTAATACACAATTGTTTTAGTATTTGAAGCCGTTTGGCCGGCGGGTTGGGCATTTTCATCTTGAGCCCTTAAGGCTTTATTCCCCTCTCTTCTTTCCGCGTTGTTATCTTTGATAAATAAGGTTACAATGCTGATCCCTACAAAAAGAAGCAGTATAATAGTTATTACGCTCTTGATCTTCATGTAACAGTCTCCTTTAGGGAGCCGATTTGCGTTTACACCTATCAGCGTTCCCGTTCATATCACTGATTCCCTGTTACTTAAGGGTCTTTTTTAGTTCTTCCACGGCGGGAACCTTGCCCACGAGCTTAACATCGCCGTCTACAACAAGGGCAGGTGTCATCATGACGCCGAAGGAGATGATCTGATTGATGTCGGTTACTTTCTCGAGTTCATAGTCGAGTCCGAGTTCTTCAGCCGCTGTCTCGGCGGCCTCCGCCAGGTTTTTACACTTCGGGCATCCGGTGCCCAGAATTTGAATTTTCATTTCTATACCTCCAAATGAGTTAACTGAAAAATGCTCCGTAAATCATTCCGCTGACAGTGGCCATTACTATAACCAGTGTGACAAAAACAAGGGTCTTTCTATTGCCGATGACATTGCGGATAACCAGCATGTTCGGAAGGCTCAGGGCGGGGCCTGCCAGTAGAAGGGCCAGAGCCGGTCCCTTCCCCATTCCGCTGCCGATAAGCCCCTGAAGAATTGGAATTTCAGTAAGTGTTGCGAAGTACATAAATGCTCCCGCAAATGACGCGAAAAAATTGGCGCGAAACGAATTTCCTCCTACAGCGTTTTCGATCCACCCGGAGGGGATCAATCCCTCGTGACCGACTCTGCCGAGCAAAGCTCCTGCGAGAAGAACCCCAAGCATAAGAAGGGGTAGAATTTGTTTCGCGAATTCCCAGGAAGAGGAGAACCATTCTCCGGTTTCTTTATTGCCTGTACTTGTGATAATAGAAATTCCGACAACGCCGGCGGCAAATGGAACAAGGTGGCGCCCGGGGAAGAGCAAAACCAGTATGGAAACGGCAAACGCAGTGAGAGCTACCTTCCACCATTTTACATCGAACCAGGCGACAAGAATAATCCCGAGCGAGAGAGCAAAGAAAGATGTAAGAAACCACTTGGTGTTGTAGATCAATGCCCACAGTCCGGTAGCTCCAGCCGGTTTTCCCCAGTTTGTGAAAACAAGAATTCCCGCCATCGAAGCGAAATAGAGAGCGTTCTTCCAGAGGGGGTGTTTAGTTTCTTCATCCGGAATGGCTGCCTGCGCCGCCTCCTTTTCTTTTTCCTCACCTCGGAATATAAGGTGCATCATTATTCCTATTACAATACTGAAAATAATCGCGCCAAGAGCTCTGGCGATCCCCAGCCTGATACCGAGGACGTTCGCTGTAAGCACAATGGCCAGTATATTGATGGCCGGGCCCGAATATAGAAAAGCTGTGGCCGGCCCAAGTCCAGCGCCCATCCGGTAGATACCAGCGAAAAGGGGCAGTACGGTGCAGGAGCAGACTGCCAGGATAGAGCCGGATACGGAAGCAACGCCATAGGCTAGTATCTTGTTGGCCTTAGCGCCGAGGTATTTCATTACTGAGGCCTTGCTGATAAAAACAGCGATAGCCCCGGCGATAAAAAAGGCGGGAATAAGGCAGAGCAGCACATGCTCGCGCGCGTACCATTTTGTCAGATGAAAGGATTCAACTACAGCGTTGTCAAAGCGTTCCCTTCCAACAGGCAGGAAATAAAAACCGAGGAATATGCCTGTTATTAGCAACAGGTTTTTCCATTCATCTTTCCAGTTCATCTTGTTGTCCTTTGAAAATATATTTTTTTAAATCATCAGAAATTGACTAAGGCTTTACTGCTTCATTATTTTTGTTTGGGCTTCAATCCTGGATTTCAGGACAGTCTCGACGCAACCCATAAATCCCAGGACGCATGGTACTTCCAGGGTGTAAAATACCCTCTTGCCGCGTTTTTCATCACGCACGATTCCGGCTTGCTTTAAAACTGACAGATGTTTTGAGATTGTTGAAAAATCAGCGTCAATCTGCTCATTAAATTTGCATACGCACTTTTCTCCTCTTGCCAGCTCTTCCACCATGTAGAGACGTGTCGGGTGGCTCAATGCCTTTAATACTTCCGCTTTAGCGTTCAGGAGAGCCTTTCTTTTTTTATCCATTATCTTTCCTCTTTTCTTATATATGCACATTTGGCATAATAACCAAATGATGAGTTATTGTCAAGTTCTGATTTTGAGGTGCCCGCTGTTAAAAAATTGAAACTTGATAGTCACAGGAACAGGGTGTAGGATATAAGCGCAATGGAATCAGAAAAAAATGTTTGGGACAAATCATTCCGTATTATAGCTCATGTTGATATGGACGCTTTCTTTGCTTCCGTCGAAGTGCTTGATTATCCGCAGTTTGTCGGGAAACCTCTCGTTGTTGGAGGAGAATCGATGCGGGGAGTTGTATCCGCCGCGAGTTATGAGGCAAGGAGTTATGGGATCGGATCGGCAATGCCTATCTTTCAGGCGAAGAAGCTTTGTCAGGAGCTTGTCATTAGGCCCGTTAGAATGAAACGTTACACTGAAATATCGCGGCAGATTATGCGGATTCTGCGTTCCTATTCTCCCCTCGTTCAGCAAGTCTCTGTGGATGAAGCGTATGTTGATCTTACGGGGACAGAGCTGATATCAGGAAGTCCAAGTATGGCGGCAAGATCGATAAAGAAAAAGATATCTGAAAAAACTTCCCTTACATGTTCAATTGGAGTGTCAACATCAAAACTCGCGGCGAAAATAGCGTCCGATATCGAAAAACCTGACGGGCTGACAATTGTTTCTCCCTCTATGGTAAAAGATTTTCTCGAATCCCGGCCTATAGGGGAGATCCCCGGTGTAGGCGCGAAAAGCGAAAGGGCGTTGTTCGATATAGGGGTTAAGTATCTCGGGGATATTCTGAAACTTTCGCCTTCCCTTTTACGCGAAAAATTCGGTAAAACCGGGGCGAGGCTTATTAAGATTGCTGATGGAGATAATATGTCACCGGTAGAACCTTGGACAGAACCGAAATCGATCAGTAACGAAAAGACTCTCAGACGGGACACGAAAGATCCCGGGATAATTGAGAAAAATCTTCTTATGCTTGCAAACAAGGTCGCCAGAAGACTTAGAAAACGGGGACTTGCAGGTAGAACAGTGACATTAAAACTAAAGGATTCTGATTTTAAGCAGATTACCAGAAGTGTGACATTGCAAAGGGGAACACAGCTCGCGAGGGTGATGTTAAAGGAAGCAAAAGCCCTTCTTCCGGAATCTATTCCCTCAGCCGGAGTGAGGCTCATAGGTGTGGGGCTTTCGAATCTGGAACCTGCAGGGCACGTGGAACAAATCTCTCTTTTTGAAACGGGTGAAAGTAAAGAAGAAAAATGGAAAAGGGCTGAAAAGGCTATCGACGATATTCTGAACCGCTTTGGAGAGGGGGCTCTAGGGCCTGGATCGCTGCTGGAATAATCTCCGCATATTTTTT
>JAUXHZ010000244.1 GCA_030621255.1 Candidatus Latescibacterota bacterium | reverse complement strand
GGTTGCGATAGGAATAATATCTGATTTTCTTTCCCGAAGCGGAGGCATTGTTATGGGAAACACATTTAATCTGAACAGGAGATCCATTCTGAACATTCCGTCCTTGCTTAATTTATCAAGATTTTTGTTAGAAGCCGCTACAATCCTGACATTAACTTTTATTATCTTTGAACTGCCAAGCGGCAGGAATTCGCCGTTTTCGATGACTCGAAGCAGTTTGGCCTGGATCGCTAGGGGCATGTCTCCGATTTCATCGAGGAAGAGTGTTCCTGAGTCCGCGAGGCTGAATACGCCTGGTTTTTTGGTTGAAGCATCGGTAAAAGCCCCTTTCTCGTGGCCGAAGAGTTCCGATTCCATAAGAGACTCGGGTATCGCCGCGCAATTTAAGATTATGAATGGTTTTCCTGCCCGGGCACTTCTGGAGTGAATTAATTCCGCAGCTAATTCCTTGCCTGTACCACTTTCGCCATGAATGAGAACAGGGGTATCCGTAATAGCGACCTTTCCGATTTGTGTTATGATATTAGTTATTTCTCTGGAGGAGCCGATAATTTTACGATCTGATTCTTTGAGCGCGGCATTTTCTCTAAGAGCGCTATTTTCAGCCATAAGGTTTTGTCTCTCCTGAATCCTTTTCAGCAGCAGCAGGACTTCTTCCATCTGGAACGGTTTTATAATGTATTCATACGCGCCTTCTCTCATAGCGGTTACAGCTGTTTTAGCGCTCGCGTAAGCTGTCATAATTATAAAGTCGGTTTGCGGATATCCTTTCTTGACTGTGCGAAGGAGCTCGAGTCCGTCCATTTCACCAAGCCTCAGGTCGCACAGGACGATATCGGGATGTGATTTCTTTATTATTTCGAGGGCTTCTTTACCGTTTGAGCTTGTTTCTACTTCATGTCCTTCCCTTGAAATTCTATCGGAAAGGAGTTTAATAATTTTTTCCTCATCATCGACAACAAGAACTCTACTCATTAATTTCTCCTGACTCTGGGCTGATTTTATGAGGGAGGCGGATTGTAACGGTAGTTCCCGAGTTCATCTTGCTTTTAGCAGATATTTTTCCATTATGAGCTTCGATCGTTTTCTTAACGATTGCCAGTCCTAACCCGCTGCCCGTTGTTTTGGTCGTGAAGAATGGTTCAAAAATTTTCTCGATCATTTTCCCTCGTATACCTTGGCCATTATCACTGAATTCGATTATGTACTCATCGCCGATCTCTTTAAACAGGATTTCTATCTTTCCATTTTCCGGAGTTGCTTGTATCGCGTTAATAAGAATGTTAAGAAAGGATTGTATTAGTTGTTTTTCTTCACCCACAAAGGGCGCTGAGCCGGTCGAATATTTTGCTTTAATAGAGACCTTGTGCCGCTCCGAGCCTTTTCCGGCAAGACGCAAGCTTTTGTTTAGAACCTTTATAAGATCAAGAGGGTGCTTGCCGGCCTGTTTATTTTGTGAAAATAAAAGGTATTCCGTAAGTGTCCTGTTTAGCCTGTCAACTTCCTCGATAATAAATTCATCTATTTCATCCGCTTCCGCGGGATGGGTTTCCCTCAGTTTTTCTGCGCTGCTTCTAATAATAAAGAGAGGGTTTCTTATCTCGTGAGCTATCCCGGCGGTCATTCTGCCGACAGTTGCCATGGTTTCCGAGCGCATCAGAGATTCACGTGCTTTAATAAGCGCCCCCGTGGCTTTAAGAACAAAGCTTATAAAGAGAATGATACCAATTATTGAAATAGCGGTAATAATTGTCAGGAGTGATTTTATGTCGTGAAAGCTTTTAAGAAATGCGGCATTGGCTTCCACCGTTACTACGAATTCAGACGGTTCCCCGGCGGGAGCGATGGGGGCGTATCCCGCCTTCATGTAAGTGCCTCCAGGGGATCTGTATAGATCTGTGGAAGAAGGCATTCCTTCGAGTGCTTTTACAATTGTTTGATAATCCATATTCCACATAGGGTAGTGGCCGCCTGACGGAATGAGATATGGGTTCAGTGAGAAAAGGGTTATGCCGTCTTCTCTTAAGACAAGGATGTTGGAAAGAGAATATGCGGATTGAATATTTTCCAATCTGGAGATGATTTCTTCAGGAAGAGTTAGATATAAAGGGTCAATGTCAAGTTGAAAAAATCCGGCCTCAAGGTTGGAAGAAACCAGAGAGGCAACTGACTGAAGCCGAACTCCGAATTCATTATCAAGGTGTTCCCGGGTCTTTGTGTAATAGTACCAGTTTGTGGATAAAAGAATCGCTGTAACTATGAGAAGAGCCAGAATCATCCAGCTGTTTCTGAATATGGATAGCACTCCCGATTTATTCATACCCTACATCTCCTTCTCAAATCATTGTGTTAAGGCGAGAATAATCGGAAAAGAGAGAAGGTTCAAGATAATTTGTTATTGAACTGTTGGAAATAGAGCCCCCTATTTTAACCTGATTTTTCCTAAGGAATTGAATGAAATCTTTGGAGAGCTGCTTTTCTCCAGACCGGATCCTGGGCCGCCTTTTTAAATTTGCTCTTAGCGTCGGTTGGGGAGCCATCTTTTAAGAGAATTATTCCCCAGTAAAAATATAATCCCCCAGAGTCAGGAAATTCTTTAAGTCCACGCCGTATGATTGAATAGACTTCTTGTATGTTGCCGGTCTTAACAAGAAGGCGGCAGAGAGTATTATAGGCCTTTTTTCTCTCGATTCCGGGTGTGCCGGTTAGTGAAAGCCCGTTTTCAAAATATTTTATAGCGGAGGCGGAATCACCCATTTTCTGATAAACAGCTGCCAAGCATAAATATGTATGATCTTTATTGCCCGATAGGCTGTTTGCTTTTTGATAGTGCTCAACGGCGGCGCTGTATCTTTTTCTGCTGTAATTAATATATCCCAGGTGAAGATGTACTGAATAGTTGTCGGGGTTTTTACGCAAAGCCCTTTTAAAAGCTGTTTCAG
>JAUXHZ010000285.1 GCA_030621255.1 Candidatus Latescibacterota bacterium | reverse complement strand
GCAAACGAAGGAACACTATTGGAAAAAGAATGCAATGAAACCTTTGTTCTTTCATGCGGGTGGGAAGAGGCTGTAGCGGCTACGAAGAGTGTTATTGAACAAGCCCTTTTTTATGAATCAATACTCCGGCATATTGCCGGACATGATATGGCCGCCGATTGCTCAGCTCTTGCAGGGAAGATTGAAAAGACATTAACAATGCCGATTGAAGAGTCTATTATTGAAAAAGCCGCTAAAGCACCGACCATTTATTTTGCAGGTTATAATGACGGGGTGGCTGAAGAGCTGACCCTGAAAACAAACGAAATTACACGCAAAAAATCGGATTATCTCGAAGGTACCTATGCAGTGCATGGTATTGAAGAAGTTATGGACAAGAACGATATTGTATTTGTAATAGATCCGATTGAGAATGAAATAGAAAAATTCCAGGAGGTTTTAGTAGATGGTGTCGGCCTCACGGTAGTAGCAATTGCCGACAGAGAAACGCCCTTTAATACTATACGTGTACCGGACGCGGGCACTATGAACCCGTATCTCTTTTTAAGCGCAGGATGGAATCTGTTGGTTGAGATCGGGTTGGCATTGAATATCAATCTCGACAAACCGGAGCGCGCGCGTAAGGTAGGAAACGAATTTATTGGATAGGATTAAGTAAATTTCACTTAGATTGTTATAAGACAAAAAAGATGAGAGTGTGAAATATCGAATCCAAAAAGGTAAAACGCTCTTCTGACGACAGATTCGCGTATCAGAAAACAAACCGTTATTTTGCGCAAATTGATAATGGCCTGGAAGAGCTGGGCTCTGAGGAACTCAGGGAGCTCGGCGCTTCGGACGTAAAAAAATCGTATCGCGGAATATATTTCTCCGCGGATCATGCAGTATTGTACAGGGTAAATTACACAGCCCGGCTTTTGACGCATGTGCTTGCCCCCCTCTTGACCTTCGATTGCCACAGCGATAGGTATCTGTACAAAACAGCGAAGTCATTGCCTTGGGAAAAATTAATTTCTCTCGATACCACTTTTGCTATTGAGGCGAATGTGTCGGGCAGCCGCATTCGGCACTCTCAATACGCGGCGCAGAAACTAAAGGATGCCATCGCGGACCGCTTTCGGGAAATCAGCGGCAAAAGGCCTGACGTTGATCCCAGAAACCCCGACTTATGGCTGAATCTCTATGTTCACAACAACAAAGCTACAATTAGTGCCGAAACATCGGGAGGTTCCCTTCATCGGCGTGGTTACCGCGTGGCTTCGGTTGCTGCTCCCATGCAGGAAACGGTGGCCGCAGCAATCATTAAGTACAGCGGATGGAAGGGTGAGCGGCCGTTCTATGATCCGATGTGCGGTTCAGGCACACTTCTGGCCGAAGCCTTAATGCATGCCTGCAGGGTTCCGGCAGGTTACCTCCGGGAAAAATTTGGATTTATGCGGTTGCCTGATTTTGAAGAAGGACTCTGGAAAAAGGTTAAAAGGGACTGTAATAAACAGATCAAGCCTATTACGCCCGGGCTGCTGAGGGGGAGTGATATATCAGGGGATGCCGTAGAGGCGGCGAAAGAAAATCTTCAGAGACTGCCGGGGGGGGAGCAGGTCAAGATCAGCAAGCGGCCTTTTCAGAAAATTGATTCACTTAAGGACACTGTAATTATATGCAATCCTCCCTATGGGATGCGTTCAAAAAATACCCGGGAGGCAGGCGCGCTGCTTGATGAATTTGGAAAATTTTTAAAGGAACGCTGCGGTGGAGCAGCCGCATATATCTATCTCGGGAATAAGAAACTAATAAAGGATATCTATCTTCAGTCATCCTGGAAAAAACCGATCAATAGCGGTGGGTTAAACGGATATCTTGTTAAATACAAAATCCGTTAGGAACCGGTTGCCGGTATAAACAAAACGCTAAAGGAAAAGGAAAGCTTTATAAAAAGTTGATAAATTATGATAGATGGCATTAAACTGATAACCTTCGGGAAACTAGCCTGGGATTTCTATGCAGGAATCAGAGACCGCATAGGGCCTGGACGGATAGAAATTGAATATTCTGATATAGTTGATCAGGAAAGATTGAATAAATATAATGCCCTGGCGGCTTTCTATGTCCCTCCCGATATGAATATTTCCCATATTTTATGGATTCACTCTTTCCGCGCCGGCGCAGACACATTTCTTAAAAGGGATGACCTGAGTAAAAACGTAATAATTTCACGAACTGTCGGAACAATGGGGAAAAAAATAGCCGAGTACTGTCTGTGTCATATTCTTGCCGGAAAACAAAATCTATATGAATTATATTTACAGCAAAGATCCGGATCATGGAGGCGGATAATTCCGGAAAGGCTTGAAAAGACAAAAGTTGCCATACTTGGAACAGGGAATATGGGAAGTGAAACAGCAAGGCTTTTGTCCAGGCTG
>JAUXHZ010000123.1 GCA_030621255.1 Candidatus Latescibacterota bacterium | reverse complement strand
GGTTCCAAAGAGGTAACCGAGGGCAGGGAAGTGATTACAAGGACAGGTGAATCTCTTGATGAGATTGTACAGGTGCTTGAAAGCTCGAGTGAGATGGCAAGAAGAATATCCGCCGCAACGCAGGAATTGAGTAGAGGGATGACAAACGTTATAGCTTCAACAGATGAAATTTCGGGAAGCGCCGGAGAGAACGCTTCAGCAACTCAGGAAACCGCCGCTTCGATGGAACAGATGACTTCAAGTATGGAAGATGTTGCGTCAGCCGCACAGAAACTCAGTGATCTTTCCATACAGCTCAGGGGTAATGTTGACAGATTTAGTTCGAAGGAAGCCGGCGCTGAGGTCAGTGTGAAAACGTTT
Source organism: Candidatus Latescibacterota bacterium (assembly GCA_030621255.1). GTDB lineage: Bacteria > Krumholzibacteriota > Krumholzibacteriia > Krumholzibacteriales > WJIX01 > JAGHBT01. The sequence goes on along the minus strand of JAUXHZ010000123.1, from coordinate 4,375 downwards.
TGAACTACTCGGAAAATATATGAGGGAGATGAGTTCAATGGAACTAAAATCAGAAGATAATGTGTCCGAGATACAGATGGTAACATTTTGCGTCGAAGAAGAAAACTATGCTGTTTCTGTCTCAGAAGTGAAAGAAATTATTCTTCCGATTGGCACTTTTCCCGTTCCGGGAATGCAGGATCCGGTAAAAGGCGTCATTAATTTAAGAGGAGAAATTGTACCGGTTCTTGATATTCATTCGATTCTGGGAGTGCCGGCGAGAGTTAAAGAAGAAACCGCCGGCAAAAAGAGATTTATTATTCTGGATAGTAAGGATGGTGGGATCGGGTTCGAGGTTGACAAGGTTATGGAAGTTGTAAAATTTCGAGAGGACAAAATTAAACCTTCACCGGAGATTGGAAAGATAAATATAAATAGCAATGTACTGCTTGGGATTATTCAGTCAAATGGCGGAATAATTATAGTTATTGATCCTGTTAAGCTTGTGGAAGGCTGTATGGATATTGGTGAATTGGCAAAATCGCATTCATTTTAAATTGTAGATGACTGAATACCGGAAAAGTAGAATTTAGTGAGAATTAATTAATAAACAGGTTCCTTGGAGAACAACAAATGGAAAGCATCAAGAAAGAGGAGCTATTGCAAAAGGTTATGATGGCGGAATTTAGAATGGGTAAAGCTCCAATGAAAATGATAACAATGGCGTTAGGGTCTTGCCTCGGAATTGTCCTTTACGATAAAGAAACAAGAATTGGCGCTCTTGCTCACGTTATGCATCCCAGTTGGAAGAATGTAAAGAACAATACAAACAGGGGGAAGTTTGTGGATACGGCGATAGAGAGTATGATTTCAATGTTATCAGATTCCGGGGCGGATGCTGAGAGGTTAGTCGCTAAGATTTTCGGAGGGGCCAGGATGTTTGATCATATTGTTGGCGCCAAGGGAATTGTCCAAATAGGATCTGCGAATATAGTTGCCGCCAGGAATGAACTGGCGTGTTTGGGTGTGCCGATAGTTGTTGAAAGAGTGGGTGGGAGCAAGGGCAGAACGATTATGTTTGATCTTTCTAATGGAAGTGTTCTCGTCAGGGATGTTGAAGGAAATGAGGAAGTTCTATAATGAAAAAAAGGGGATCAGGAAAAATTAGAGTTTTAGTAGGGGAAGATTCTCGGTTTGTGAGCAAGCTTATTGTTGATGTTCTTGAGAATGATCCCTCAATTCAAGTAGTTGGACTTGCCGGTAACGGTCAGGAAGTTCTTAAGAAGGTTGTGGATTTGAAGCCGGATTGTATAACCCTGGATCTGGAAATGCCCCGTATGGATGGGTTGGAAACACTGCGCTATATAATGAGTGAATGGCCTACTCCTGTTGTTATTCTTAGCGCGTATGGTGAGAAAGCGGCAATGAAAGCCCTGACATGTCTGGAATATGGAGCTGTTGATTTTGTTGCAAAAACAGGCAATGGTAAAATTTTTCCGGCGGAAGAGTTGCTTTGTAAAATTAAACTGGCTTCTACAGTTAGTGTCCAGAAGATAAGATTTGCTCCTCCGCACTACAGTTTGAATATCAAAAGGCCGCAAATGAAGGCTGAAGCGCTTGAATATGTTGTTCTTATTGGTGCCAGTACCGGAGGCCCACGGGCGTTAATGGAGGTTATTCCAACATTGCCGGCGGATCTGCCTGTTGGGATAGTAGTAGTGCAGCATATGCCTCCCGATTTTACTCAATATCTCGCGGAGAGACTTGATAATAGATCAAAGCTTTGTGTAAAGGAAGCGAAAGATGGGGATGTTGTATTGCCCGGCAGAGTGCTGGTGGCTCCCGGCGGCAATCATATTTTCTTTGAAGAAAAGGGAAATAGGCTCTTTGTTTCACTTTTACCGCGGAATGAAGCACAAAGGACTGCCTGTCCATCCCTCGATTTTGCTATGACTTCTCTGGCGCCGATATTCAAAGACAAAATGCTTGGAGTGATTCTTACGGGAATGGGAAGGGACGGATTGTCAGGCAGTACTGTTTTACGCAAGTTTGGCGGTAGAGTTATTGCTCAGGATCCGGCTACCTGTATTGTGTCCGGGATGCCTGGTTCTGTTATAAATGGGGGGCTCGCGAATATTATTGCCCCCTTGGAAAAGATATCAGAAACGATAATGAAAGAGACAAAAAGCTTTGGAGTAGAAACGGAAGTTTATGGACATTAATGAGTATAAAGCCCTCTATGCAAATGAGGCCGCGGACATTCTACAGGCCCTTGAAAGCGGGACGATGGCACTTGAGGCCGGCTCCGGTGCTTCCGTTATTGATGAGCTGTTCCGTCACGCCCATAACCTCAAGGGGATGTCGGGCGCGATGGGGTATGATTCAATTGTTGAAGCGAGTCATTCCATAGAAAATGTTCTGGAAAGATGCAGAACCGGGGAGTTGTTCATTTCCCGGAAGGAAGCGGACATTCTTCTTAAGGTGGTCGATTTTCTGCGTGAGATGATCAGTGGTGTTGTTGAAAGTGGAGAAAGTGATGAAACAAGGTGGTTGTTAGGAGAAGTCATTTCCATTATAAGAGCAAATTTTGAAGGTTCGGAGGGGAAGGAAGTGACAAGCGAAGCTTGTGAGGGTACGGATAATACTCAGTTGAGTGGTGCTGATCCGGGAACTGTTTCTGAGATAGCCGGAGTTGATGGGGAAGCCGGAGAATTGCAGAAAGAAGACGGGAAACAACCAGAACAACCGAGAACCAACAGTGCTTATTACACAAAATGTTCTTCAACTCGGGTTGAACTAGAGAGGCTTGATAATCTGATGGATCTTGTCGGCGAATTAATTATTAGCCGTATCCGGTTGAGCGCCCTTGCGGAGAAAATTAAATCAAAAACCTTGACCGAAGAATTGATTGTGTCTGGAAGGCTGATTGCCGGTATTCAGAAGGAGATAGTAGAGGCTAGACTTGTCCCTGCCGGAAATGTGTTTCAGAGGTTCAAAAGATTGGTAAGGGATATTTCTAAAGAGCTTAACAAAGAGGTGAGGCTAAAGATTATCGGCGCAGATATTGGGCTCGACAGGACAATACTCGAAACAATGATTGATCCGCTTGTTCATCTTATCAGAAACTCGCTTGATCATGGAATAGAGTTTCCGGCTGAAAGAAGGGCCGCTGGAAAAGACGAAACCGGGGTAATCAAACTGTGGTGCAGAAGAGAAAGAAATTTTGTAATAATTGAGATTAATGACGATGGGAAAGGCGTTGATTTTACCGAGGTAGCGAAGAGAAATGGGGATGCGCAAATAATAGAGGGAAGATCGTCTGAATTCTCCAGCGAGGAGTTATGCCACATATTAACTTCACCAGGGTTCAGCACCAGGAAGAAAGCCGGCAAATATTCCGGGCGGGGAGTAGGGATGAACGCCGCGAAAAAGGCTGTTGAGTCACTTGGTGGAGCTATAACCATAGAAAGTATAGCGGGTAAAGGCACTTCGGTTCATCTGCGGCTACCGATAACGCTTTCGATAATAAAGGCTTTATTGTTTCAAGTCGGGAATGAAGTTCACGCATTACCCATAGAATATATTAAAGAAACTACACGGATTGAAAAGAATTCATTCAAAACAATAGGCGGAGCAAAGGTTTTTCTTACCCAGCAAGGAACTGTTCCCATAATTCAGTCCTGGGAACTGCTTGATCTGAATGACGATACATCGGAGGGTAGATACGCGAAAATTATTGTTCTAGAAACAGAAAGAGGCACGGGGGGATTAGTTGTAAACAAAATACTGGGTCAGCAGGACGTTGTTATAAAGGGGCTTCCGGGCATGATCAGAGGGATGGAAGGGATTTCCGGGGCTACAGTGCTAGGGAGCGGAAAAGTGGCGTTTATATGGGATCCTCGCTATTTATTAAGAGAAAGGCAAGGTTATGAATTTGATCAAGAGACCGTCGTATCTGAAAATTGATGCTTTAAAGGAGTTGGGGAATATTGGTTCAGCCCATGCCATTACGGGCTTGTCGAAGCTTATGAAGAAGAGGATAGATGTTTCAATTACGAATGTTGATATAATTCCTCTGCAAATAATCTATACATTATTTAACGGACCTGAGTCTATGGTGTCGGTTGTTTATCTGGAAGGCTATAACGATAAGTTCAGGGGGATGATGTTTTTGATTTTCCCCTTTCCTGAAGCCGACTAGATGATTGGGATGGTTTCCAAAGACTCCCCGAATGATGTAGAAACTGATGAATTTAATTTGTCGGTGTTAAAAGAGGTCGGAAATATCATGTGTGGTTGTTATCTGAACACCCTGTCGATATTTCTTAAGAGTAGGATTATGCACTCTGTTCCACAGGTGTCAAAGGATATGCTTGGCGCTGTTATGGACTCGATC
>JAUXHZ010000125.1 GCA_030621255.1 Candidatus Latescibacterota bacterium | reverse complement strand
CCGGCGCCGGATTCGCGGGACTTAATTCCCCCGAGCTGCGTTCAAACGCGTTTCCATGGATCAAGGAGGAAGAAGAAAAAATTACAAAAGAGCTTACCAAGATACTCCAAATAGAGGCTCAAATAATGCCTTTCTGTGTTCGTGTCGATGTGCCATACGGACACCTTGAAACCGTATGGGTTGAATTTGACACTACCCCGGAAACATTTGATATCGAGCAGGCATGGAATAATTTTGCTTTCCGGGACTTCGACCTTCCCTCCCTGCCCAGCAAACCGGTTGAATACATTGGCCCCAGCGCATACCCTCAACCAAAGATGAGCTTCGAAGGCAACCCTCCCGGAATGCAAGTCTTCACCGGCAGATTGAAAAAGGAAAATAATCTTACAGGTTTTGTGCTGCTCTGCAACAACCTTGTAAAGGGCGCTGCCGGAGGATCAATTGAAAATGCCGAATTGTTCATAAGACGATATGGAGACAACCTATGAAGAGAAGAGTGGTTAAGTTCGGTGGATCAAATCTGAAATCGAGAGAAGATATCTTAAAAGTGATAAACGCGATAAAAAATTACAATGAACCAATCGTAATAGTTGTTTCCGCACTCTATGGTGTTACAGACCGGCTTATTAAAAGTGTGTCGAAAGTAAAGCGTGATAAAGAAGCTATAAATATTATTCTGAAAGGCCTCTATAACTCACACCGGCGTATAGTACTGAAGTATATTCAGGACCCTGACGCCAAAAAAGAAACACTTTCAAAACTGAAGCAACGAATAGAAAAGCTCGGCCAGTATCTGCTTGGTATTCACTGCCTGGAAGATATTCCGAACTGCGCAGATGATATGCTTCTAAGCTACGGCGAAAGGCTCTCATCACTCCTCCTTGAGTCTATCCTTCAATATATGAAGATAGAGTCAAAAGAACTTCTCCCGGAAACGATAGGGCTCGTGACCGACGGCGAATATGGAAATGCAACAATAAATCTCGAACAGTCTAAAAAGAATATCAAAAATATTTTCTCTGAAAATATCACCTATATAATCCCCGGCTTTTACGGTATCTCAAGCGAATATAGAATTACCACCCTGGGGCGCGGTGGAAGCGACTACTCAGCATCAGCTATCGCGTATTGCATCGATGCTTCCTCGGTTGATATATGGAAAGATGTTTCCGGATTCCTAAGCGCCGACCCATGCGTTGTAAAACACCCGGTGAGAATAAAACAACTCAGTTATAATGAAGCGGCCGAACTATCCTATTTCGGAGCAAAAATATTCCACCCCTTGACCTTTGAACCTCTCCTGGGAAAAAAAATTCCGGTAAGAATATTCGATATAAATAAAGAGGGGAAGAAACAGATACCGCTTACAGTGATCAGCAATACGGGTATAGTAAAAAAATCTGTTGTAAAAAGTGTCGCTTACCTTGACAACATTGGAGTGATCAAACTCGGCACTCCCGGCATTGGAATCAAAAGCAATATTCTTAACCAGATAATCTATCAAATCTCCAAATTGGGAATCAATATAAAGACAATAATTTCATCAATGACTTCCATGAATATTCTCGTCTCCAAATCCGATCTTAATAAGTGCTGCCGGGAAATCACCGCCCTCAATCTTCTTACAATTGATTCGATAAAATGCTATGACAACAGCTCTCTTATAGCGCTTGTTGGAGAAGGAATGGATACAAGGCGCGGCATCGCGGTAAGGGTTTTTAAAGCTGTGGCAGAAAAAAATATTAATATACAGCTCATAGCGTCAGGATCATCCAGAGTGGCAATCTATTTCCTCGTCGATCGCAAGGACAGAACAAAAACAATCAGAGCGGTGCATGATGAATTTTTCGCGGGGAAATGATTGCGGGTTACTTCCCCTTAACAAAGTTTAACAGTTCAAATCCGACTTCATCCATTGCTCTGTATCCCAAATCAATTATTTCACCGACACTATCAAAATCAAAGTTCTTATATAACCCGACATCGGGCCGCACCATAAAATGGGGGCCGGTGAATTGCCTTTTTAAATTCATAATTCTTGAAGACACAATAGCCAAACTGTCAGTTATCACATCATAAAATTTTCTCCCCCGGTGATCGACCCGAGCAAAATCAGGAAGAGGTAATTTATTATGTAGGTCAGCTACGGGAGCGGGAAATTTCTCAAGCGTTTCCCCCAGCCAATCATCCATTTTCTTAATAAAAGAATTTTCCTGGGGCTCGCTGGACAAATTTTCAGTGTGAAGGGAACGGCAGCTGTTTATTCCTATAACGAGATCGGCTCCAAGCTCAAAAGTAATATCTATAGGAACGGGGTTTACAAGTTCTCCGTCAACAAGATGCCTATCCATGATCTTTACCGGCGGAAACACGCCCGGCACACAACTTGAGGCACTAATGGCAGTTACAACCTTGCCTTTTTTAAAAACAACTTCCTGACCGCTATTGATATCGGCGGCAACACACGCAAAGGGAATGTTCAAATCCTCAATTCGTTTATGCCCCAGATCTTCACTCAGAAATTTTGATATCCTGCTCCAGTTAAATATGCTTCTTGTGGAAAAAGAGAGTCTCAGATATTTAATAATGTCGGTCCATTTTATATCCAAAACAACTTTTTTTAAATGTTCAGGTGTAAATCCCGCGCAAAAATATGCTCCAATAATCGAACCCATAGAGCATCCCGAAATACATGATATCTCAACATTGTTCTCTTTAAGCCACATAAGAACACCTATTTCACAAAGACCTCTGGCGCCCCCGGAACCAAGAGCTAATCCTATCTTTCGACCCATTCTTAGATTCCCTCCACATCGTTTAATCAGATCATAATTCTACTTTAATTCATCTGTTTGTTTTCTAACTTTTCGAGTTTCTTCTTTTCATTATTGCTTAATTTTTCAAATTCCGCTTTGCCTGTTTTTCACTTAATCGAATAAGCGCGGGGAATTTTACAACAAGAAAGAGAAATATCAGCATTGGAAGAAGCAGCAAAGCTATAAGCACCGGATTATCTGAAACAAGCCCCGGTTTTATTAATATCGAAACTACAACCCCCGCAATAGCGCCTCCAAGATGGGCTTCATGCCCGATATTCCCAATTCCTGATTTGATTCCATAAATGGATATCAGGATAAAACCAATACCAAACAACCAGGAAGGTATGCCGATCGGAAGGAACAGGAAGTAGATGTAACTGTCCGGAAAGAGCAGAATGCTGGAAAAGATCACTCCGCAAACAGCCCCTGAAGCCCCTACCGCCCTGTATTCCGGATCTTTCCTATGTATAAAAAGCGCCAGTAAATTGCCGGCAATCAGGCTGACGAAATAAATTAGAATATACTTTCCAAAACCAAAAACAGTACCAACACCAATACTGAAGGAATAGAGAGCAAACATATTAAATATGAGGTGCCCCCAGCTGGCGTGGAGGAACCCCGATGTCAATATTCTGACAAGCTGGCCATTCTGCAGAATCTTTTTTACCCAGAAGATATGTTTATTAAAAAATAGACTGGATCTGAACCCATTGTATGAAAAGATCCCGTTAGCTACTATCAACATAACGGTAAATGCCTCATTCGCTTGCTCCATACACACTCCTTCTTTATCTAATATTCTTACCGCGAGTATCAGAGAAGAAAATAATAAATTTTTCCATAATATTCATCAAATAAATATTTTTCCCCCTGATATATTTTTCAGTTCCGCGTTGCAGTTTTCCAGATTTGCCTCAGGCAGAGCGCCTGTTATAATTACTATATTAGTGAAATTCTTCTTTTCGATCTTTCCTCCAGCTCCGGTAACTATCAATTCTACCTTCTCGTGATAATCGTACGGAACTTCAAGCGAAAAATGTATTGTACGAACGAACTTGATTACAGACAATGCTTCTATCGCCTTTTTGGCGGACTCGGAATAGGCCCTTACCAAACCTCCCGTACCAAGTTTTGTGCCTCCAAAAAATCTTACGACAGTTACAAGCACGTTAAATATACCACTTCCTTTAAGAATATCCATGACAGGCTTGCCGGCAGTTCCCGAGGGTTCTCCGTCATCACTCATACCGCTTACTTCACTACTCCTATCGCCGATTATAAACGCGTAGACAACATGGTTAGATTGTGGATATTCTTCTTTTTTCATTTTTATCTTTAATCTGGCATCTTCCACGGAAGAAACAGCAACAGCCTCCGCAATAAATCTGGACTTCTTTATAATAATTTCAATCCGGCTGTCACCGTCTGGGATAAGAAAATCTTCACTCATTTGAAATATTCGCCTTCCATTTATCCGGATTTCTCAAGGGCTTCATGCTGAATCATCGATCCTGGAATATTCACGTGCGTAAACAAGGCTGTCATAAGCGGAAGCCAGAGTTATTGAAACCAGCGGGGTAATAACAATATTATACGCAAAAAGCGCGATTATTCCTATTTGCTGATACCCTCCCATAACAGGAAATACCGCGAGCATATACAACCCGCCGGCAATTATATAAAAGATGGCAAGCTGCCATCTGTGCCCTCCGGTAATCGAGCTGCTGAATTCAAACGATTTTATCGGCGCCATTCTCTTGTCAATAACCGCGAGAAGAGAAATCCCGAACCTGACCAGAATATAAAACCCGGGAACAAGAAAAAAGATGGCCCCGGCAAAG
>JAUXHZ010000035.1 GCA_030621255.1 Candidatus Latescibacterota bacterium | reverse complement strand
GCTGGATGCCCAAGGGGCTGATATCAAAACGGTGCTTCAAACCATTTCAGATTTTGCCGATATAAATATTGTCGCCGGCGCTGATGTAAAGGGAGAAGTCTATGTGCATATAAAAGATTGTCCCTGGCAGGAGGCGCTTGAAGTTATTCTGAAGGCGCATAGTTACGGCTACAGAGAAGAGTATGGGATGATCCGGGTCGCTGAAAACAAGCGCCTGCTCCGTGAAGAACTTGATCAGAAAACCGCTGAAAGGAAGCAAGAGGATCTTCTTCCGCTTAAAACCAGAGTTGTTTTTGTTGACAATTCAAACGCGGAGGAGATCGCGGACGCGCTTAAGAATGTTGTGAGCAAGCGCGGACAGGTTGATGTTGATCTTGGAAGTAACACATTGATTGTAAATGATATAGAACAGAATATTGAAAAGATAGAAGAAATTGTACAAAGGCTTGATATAAAGCCGATGCAGGTTGAGATAAACGCGAAGCTTGTTGAAATAGATGTTGAAGCTAAACGAGAGCTTGGGATCAAGTGGGATATGTTAAACCTGCATAAAACCAATATTAATGCTATCGGAAGCGCCGCTGTAGATCAGGGCCTTCCACTTTCGAGCGGAATCCTCAAGATCGGAACTATTCAATCATGGGGAGAACTTAATTCAATAATTCAAGTGCTGGAAGAGAATAGCAAAGCTAATATAATCTCCAACCCCAGAATTACCACTATGGATAACAGAGAAGCCAGCATACTTGTTGGAAAGGAAATACCCCTTATTGTAGCTGATGAGGCGGGGAACCCTTTGACCGAGCTTACAAAGATTGGGATAATGCTCAGGGTTACCCCTCATGTGAATAAGGACAGGACCATTACACTTGATCTTCATCCTGAAGTAAGTGAACTTCAAACGGAGTCCACACAGCAGGGAGGCGTGATAATAGCTACTGCTGAAGCGGATACGAGGGTTCAGGTCGCGAACGGTGAAACGGTTATTATAGGTGGATTGGTAAAAAAAATTGAGACGGAAGTAAAAACAGGCGTGCCATTTCTGAAAGATATACCTTTTCTCGGCGGCCTCTTCTCTTCCTCAACAATGGTTAATAAGAAACAGGAACTTGTGATTTTTGTTACTCCGACGATTGTGGAATAATATTGCCCCCTCCACTTACCGTCGTACCCCCGGAAGTTTTTAAAGACTTTCGGGGGTTTTTTATATGGTTGATAAAAAACGATTTTACTTGCCCGCTTTAAAAATCTTATTTATCCTGAATTGGCCGGATCTTTGTGAAATTTAAAGTTTGTTGAAAGGTATGATTTGAGGGTAATTGCAGGGAAGAACCGCGGCATTAAATTGAAGGGGGCCACGGGGAAGGATTTTCGTCCTACCACCCAATTGGTAAAGGGTTCTGTTTTTGATCACTTGCAGTCTGAAGTAGAGGGCTCTGTAGTGCTCGATCTTTTCGCCGGCTCTGGAGGGCTTGGGATCGAAGCCCTGAGCAGGGGCGCGGCAAAAGGAGTCTTTGTCGATATAAGCAGGGACGCCATAAAGGCGGTAAAGTCAAATATCGAAAAGTGCGGGTTCAGCTTTAATCAGGCGGAAATTATCAAAAGTGACGCTATCCGTTTCCTTAAGCGCAAGATATCAGAAGAGATGTTTTATGATATTATAATTGCTGATCCTCCATATAGGAGTGGTCTTGCCGCTATGCTTTTGAGAATGGTGAACGAAACAGAAAAAAAGATATGCGCAATTTTGATTATTGAGAGCAGCAAGGAACTTGAATCTATTAACGGCCGGCATATGGAAAAATATAAAATAAAGAAATTTGGGCAGACATATGTTAACTATTTTAGATATATGAAGAGTTAACGGAATATTCTTTAGTTGTGACGGAAAGGGGATATTATGAGTCTCAAGACCGCTCTTTACCCCGGCACATTTGATCCTATTACAAACGGGCATATTGATCTTGTTAAACGGATTTCGCATGTATTTGACAGGGTTATTGTCGCGGTAGCCGCGGGTACACACAAGAACACACTTTTAACGCTTCAGCAGCGCCATGAAGTGGCAAGTGAAAGTTTGAAAGAATGTGACAGAGTTGAATGTGTGACATTCGACGGTCTTCTCGTTGATGAATTCAGAAAGAGAAAAGTGGATGTTGTTATCAGGGGTTTGCGGGCGATATCGGATTTTGAATATGAACTTATGATCGCGCTTATGAACAGAAAACTGTTCCCTGAATTTGAAACCGTGTTTCTTATGCCCAGCGAGGAATATATTTATCTTCACAGTTCGCTTGTCAAAGAGATATACAGGATGGGTGGTGAAATTGGGTGCCTTGTGCCGGAACCGGTTGAGAAGGGGCTCATGAAGTGGTTTCCGCGGGAGAAATAGCAATCTTGCATTTATTTAAGGAGGAGATTTATGTCGGATATCATAAGTGAAAGAGCGAAGGGCATTGAACCTTCAATAACTCTCAGTTTAAATACAAAAGCGAATAACCTTCGCGAGGCAGGGGCGGATGTCGTGGGGCTCGCGGCGGGGGAACCAGATTTTGAAACTCCGGAAGTTATTAAAAAAGCCGCTTGCGAAGCGATCGAGCAGGGCAAAACAAGATATACTCCCGCAGCCGGAATATCTCCTCTCAGGGAAGCTATAGCGGACATCTATTCAAAACGTCTCGGTTTGCCCTATGAGAGATCTGAAGTGATGATATCCAACGGAGCGAAACATTCTATCTTCAATGCCCTTTATGTGCTGACAAATCCGGGCGATGAGGTCATGATATTCACTCCGTACTGGGTAAGCTATCCCGAGATGGTAAAACTTGTCGGGGCAAAACCCAGGATTGTCAAACTTGACGCGGAGAATGATTATAAGCTTACCCCCGAGAGGCTTGAGGCTGAAGTGGCAAAATCAAAGCCGAAGGTGATTTTGTATAATTCGCCGAATAACCCCGCCGGTATTGTTTATAGTGCCGCGGAGGTTGAAGCGATCGGCAAAATTCTGCATAGAGAAGGAATTTCTCTTATCAGCGATGAAATCTATGAATTTCTAACCTATAAAGACAATAAACATTATTCTCCGGTTTCACTTGTTCCGGAGCTTAAAGAGAGTACCGTTGTAATAACAGGGGTGTCGAAGAGCTACGCGATGACAGGCTGGAGGATCGGGTTTGCTCTTTCAAGCAGTGAAGTGATATACAGGATGAGCGCGTATCAGGCGCACGCTACCGGATGCCCCAACGCGATTTCCCAGTGGGCGGCTTTGACTGCGGTTAAGGAAGGGTCTGAAGAGAGGGAAATGATGCGTGTTGAGTTCGGGAAAAGAAAAGAAATGTTTGCAGAGCGTCTATCAAAAATACCATCAGTGACATTCCCCGACCCTGGCGGGGCTTTTTATTTTCTGGCGGATGTTTCTTCCATGTATGAACGATGCGGTGTTTCGGGAAGCGGCGAATTCTGCGAAAAACTCCTCAAAGAAAAGGGGCTTCTCCTGATACCGGGCGGACCCTTTGGATGTGATAATACTGTACGTTTTTCGTTTGCTTCGAGTGAAAAAATACTTAATAACGCGCTTGACCGTTTTGAGGGCTTTGTTGAGGATTATACAGGCTGAACAAGTTTTTCGGCATATCCGGGCAGGAGTTCCATTGATTTGTCCGGTTAATTTCACGGATGCAGCCGATTTCGCCGATTAAAGCTGAGTGACATGCGGAGTTTGATATGGCTGATGAATCTCAAAATAGAATAGATGAATTAAAACGCCGTATAGGCGACGTGAATCTGTACACGGAATATTATTACAGAATCGCTTATGGTTATGACGCTACCGGGATAAAGGGTTTGTGTGCGGGAGTGGCTTTTCCGCAATCTCAGGAGGATATCGTTTCAATTGTTTTAAATGCGGCAAGTCTTGGAATTCCGCTTGTACCGAGGGGCGCCGGGACCGGATTTTCAGGAGGTTCGGTGCCGGCAGATGGCAGCCTTGTTGTTTCCACTGAAAAGATGAGACGCGTTCTCTCTTTTGACCGGGGAATAGGTGAAGTGGAGGTTGAGAGCGGGATTGTAAATGGAGAGCTGCAGAATTACCTAAAACCGTCCGGTTTTTTCTATCCCCCGGATCCTGCGAGTTACAAGGTTTCTACTATAGGGGGTAATATAGCTGAGAATGCCGGTGGCCCCAGGGCGTACAAATATGGTGTAACGCGCCGCTATGTGCGGTCGCTGAAGTGGATTACTTCAGACGGAGAGTGTCTGGAAAGCGAACCAGGCGGACCGGCCGCTTTTCTTATTGGTTCTGAAGGGACACTCGGGATTATTTATTCAGCGCGGCTGGCGCTATTCCCTCTTCCAAAAACAAGAAAGACATTTCTTCTCGGCGCCGGCGGCGACGGAAACGCTGTCGATATAGCTTCGAATCTTCTTCGTTCGGGCTTCAGGCCGAGCGTCCTTGAGTTTATTGATTCAAAAACAATGCGGTGCGTAGCTGAGTATATGGGCATTTTATCGATTATTGAGGATAGAGGAGATTCCAGCTATCTCTTTCTTGAAGTTGAAGGGACGAAAATTGAAACTGATGATCAGCAAAGGCATCTAAATGATTTTTGCGAGCGTCGCGGATTTTTGTTAACCACCGCCGAGAGTGAGGAAGAGAGAGAAATTCTATGGGAATTGAGAAGATCGATCAGCCCGAGCCTCGCTAAAAAGGGGATTACAAAGGTTAACGAAGATATTGCGTTGCCTCTTGGAAGACTAGCTGAAGCAGTAGTGCGTATTCATGAACTTGCGCGCGAAAAAAATCTTGATTGTTATATTTTCGGGCACTGCGGTGACGGAAATCTCCATGTTAATATTATGACCGACAGGCGAAAGAAATTGGAGATGAAGAGATCCGGCGAGTTTGTCAGGGATCTCTTTTTATATGTGATTGCTGCGGGCGGCACTCTCAGCGGGGAGCATGGGATCGGAATTACAAAGCGTCCCTTTCTCAATCTGGCATTTACATCCGGGGAACTTCGTCTGCAGGAGGGGATTAAAAATGTTATGGATCCGGGGGCTAAACTCAATCCGGGAAAATATTTTGACAAAATAATATCGGCAGGGAAAGGGTGGAAAAATTGACACGTGCCTTTATCGACAGGGTGAAAATAGATATAAAATCAGGTGATGGGGGAAATGGATGCGTAAGCTTTCGTAGAGAAAAGTTTGTTCCGCGCGGGGGGCCTGATGGTGGAAATGGGGGAAGAGGAGGGGATGTTATTTTCCGGGTTGACACAGGAATCAGAACATTAATTGATCTTAGGTATAGAAAAAGTTACAAGGCCGGTAATGGTCAAGCTGGTTCAGGGGCGCGTAGAGCCGGGAAATGCGGCGAGTCGATTGTAGTCAGGGTACCCCTGGGAACCCTCGTGGAGGATTTTGAGAGTGGTGAAATTCTGGCTGATCTTACAGATGAAAGCGATGAGATTGTTCTGCTTAAGGGAGGAAGTGGAGGAAAGGGCAATTATTCATTCCGTTCATCAACGAACAAGGCACCGCGAAGAGCCACAGGCGGCGAACCAGGGAGCACAGAAATATTGCAACTGACGATGAAGGTCATAGCGGATGTTGGACTGGTCGGGCTTCCCAACGCAGGCAAATCAACCCTCCTGAACAGTGTAAGCGCGGCGCATCCGCGCATAGCTTCCTACCCCTTCACTACGCTGACTCCAACCCTTGGGATTGTGGGGATCGGTGAACTTGCTTCATTTTGCATGGTTGATATTCCGGGCCTGATTAAAGGAGCTCATAAGGGAAAGGGGCTGGGAATACAGTTTCTTCAGCATATTGAACGATGCCGTGTTCTTTTATTCGTTATCGACGCGGCCGTCTCTGAAGTAAAGAAAGTATATGATCAGCTGATTGAGGAACTTGGTGCTTACAGCGCCGATCTTCTTTTGAAGCCGAGAGTTGTAGCGCTTAACAAAATCGACTTGCTGGAAGAGCCTTTTCCGGACAATTTTTCCTTCGCTCAGGAGGAAGAATTTTATCAAATATCTGCCGCCACTGGCAAGGGTATATCAATATTACTTAATAGGTTATACGAAATCGTTAATGAGAATTCTAGGGCAGAGGATCAAAAACAGAGCCCATAAACAGGGGCAATCCGCTGCTATTATCGTTTATAATCAGGAAGTAGGGCCTGTTAAAAATAAGGTGGAACGGTTTGACCTGATTGCCGGCTGCGGAGGTTAGTTTTAATGTAACCGCAGTTACCCCGGCTGCTTCAGTACCCTTTTCGTCGATCTTTAGAAATGTTTTATGAAGAACCTTGCTTATATACACCCTTAGTCCGCTCTCGATTTCACACATCCTTGAGAAATCCGCGTTAACAGGAGAAAATGCTATTTTCATACCGAGGGCTGAGAGAGATTTGTTTAGGTTTGATTTATATTCGATCTTAAGCTTTGGCATTTCAATGGTACCCTTGCGTTTTACAAATTCAGTTTCCCATAGCTTCCACGATTTATAAGAGAGTTTTTTGTAGAAAGCGTTCAGGTCTGAATCTCTGTTCGGCAGAAAAAGGGAAATAGTTGTCTTTCCATCTCCGTATGGAACCGTTACCGCCTCAAACGATTCCGTTTTTAGATATTTAAAGCTATCCTGCTGTTTCATCATATCTACTGCTATTTCTTTTCCGTCAGGAAGATAGAAGCTGCTCGGTTTTGTGCTGTTTTTGTCAAACTCCTTTGCCCAGCTGCCCTTAAAATAGATTGCGTTAATAAGATAGGCAATATCAGCGGGGGAGACTTCGTCTACGATGTTGCTTATTCTTCCATTTGTTTTTTCATTTACCCATTCGTTAATCGGTGCGGCGGTAGTAAGTGGAAAGAGGCCGGCGAGGAAGAATTCTTTTGTGTCGGATTTGAATTCTTTACGGAAATTTATTGATTCGTTGAGCCAGATAGAGTTGGCTATCGACAGTTCTACCTCATTGTTTTTTTGCAATAGATTTTGAATCAGGTTTTTGTTGCCGGCCTTGAAAATATCACGGTTTATACCTTTTAGTTTCAGGCTTTGCAGCATCGCTTTTTCTGTTTCCCCATCGCTTCCCCCGATTGTCATCGCCAGCGCCAGCGCGATACTTGCAGGTGAAATAAAGATATTTTTATCCTTATGCGCGGCGGCTTCTTTCTGATAGAGATCGAAACTGAATTCAGCATAAGCCTCCGCGACATCATTTGGCGTCATCTTTTCCGTGTTCCCGGGAGGAAGTGAGAAGGCGGCAAGTGAACTTGCCGCAATAAGTATAATGAGAACCGGGATTATATTTGAATTTGACATCCTGCACCCCCGAAGTAGAAGAGCTTTTATTGATAGGCCGTATCTAATATTAGCAGTTGTACGGTTATTAATCAACGTAATAGAGGGAGACAATACATATTTCTAAATATTTTTTTTTATGGACAATCGGCTTCGAATCAGATAACTATATATAACGTGTCGTAGCGTTTGAACAGAGATAAAGGCCGGTTCTTCTGACTGGCATACACGGACGCCGGCAACTGTTTCAGCGATAATTGAATTAAATATTAGGAAATATTTTCAATTTAAAGGGAGGGCACTTTGGCGATTACAATAAAAGGTTCCGGTTTGACAATTGAGAAAGTGGTAAGGATAGCCAGGCATGGAGAAAAGGTAGAGCTTGCCGATGATGCTCTTGAGAGGATTAAGAAGTGCCGGGCTATGCTTGAAAGGAAGATAGAAGCCGGGGAGATAATGTATGGAGTAAATACCGGTATTGGTGAATTCTCAGAGGTCGTTCTAGATGAAGGACAGGTAAAGGACTTTCAAAAATATCTTGTCTATAACCACGCGGCGGGAATTGGCGATCCAGCTCCGCTTGAATATGTAAGAGGAGCAATGGCCGGCAGAATTAATGTCCACGCTCATGGCAACTCAGGATGCAGGCCTATAATAACCCAGACACTCGTTGAGATGCTGAACAAGGGTGTAACACCCTTCATATGTCAGAAGGGTTCTGTCGGTGCCAGCGGAGATCTTGCTCCGATGTCGCAGATTGCTCTCCTTCTGCTTGGTGAGGGGGAGGCTTATTACAAGGGAGAATTACTGGACGGCAAGGAGGCAATGGACAAAGCCGGAATCGAGATACCCGGGTTAATGGCGAGAGACGGGCTGGCGATAATTAATGGTTCAAATGTATTGACAGCGATGAGCGCTATTATGCTGTATGATACGCAGCGGTGGCTCAAGCAGGCTGAGATTGCGGCTTCTATGTCTCTCGAAGCACTTAAAGCTAATATGAAACCATACAGTCCCCAGCTTCATAAGGTCAGAGGGTTCAAAGGAGCTATCAGGTGTGCCGCGTCGATTA
>JAUXHZ010000263.1 GCA_030621255.1 Candidatus Latescibacterota bacterium | reverse complement strand
TATCGCCGCCAACAAACCGGATATCTTTGACACTATTGTCCATATAGTCCCCGGCAATCCCATTGAAAGCCTGGCTGAAGCCAATATGCTCCAGATTATCTTTTTCGCCATCCTCCTCGGGATCGCCGCAACAATGATTCCTGGTAACAAGGGAAAACCACTTATCGATTTTTTTGAATCCCTAAGCGAAGCCATGATGAAAACCGTACATATCGTGATGAAAATTGCGCCCCTGGGTGTTTTCGCCCTAATCGCTGTTGTTGTGGGAAAATTCGGAGCCGATATTCTCATTTCACTTCTTAAATACTCGATTATTGTTATTGTCGGTCTGGGAATCCATGTTTTTCTGACCTATTTTACGGCAATTCGACTCTTTTCCGATGTTAGCCCAATTGAATTCATGAAAAAGATAAGGCCGGCTCAGCTAATAGCATTTTCCACCTCTTCCAGCAACGCCACACTACCCATCACAATAGAATGCTGCGAAGAAAAACGCGGTATCTCAGAAAATGTTTCAAGCTTCGTGCTTCCTCTAGGCGCCACAATAAACATGGATGGTACTGCACTCTATCAGGGGGTCGCCGCTATATTTATAGCTCAAGTTTATGGAATTGGGCTCGGATTCACAGATCAGCTTACTATTGTTCTTATGGCCACGCTGGCTTCTATAGGAGCCGCTGGAGTTCCGGGAATCGGCATAATAACACTCGCTATGGTTCTAGAAACTATCGGGGTTCCTCTTGAGGGAATAGCGCTTATCCTCGGAGTCGACCGGCTGTTGGATATGTGCAGAACTGTTGTTAATATTACAGGGGACTGCTCCTGCGCACTTATCATAGGAAACTCTGAAAATGAATTGAGAACCATTCCGAATATGAAAGAATAAATTATGTATATTCTAGTAACTGCCGTTCATTTTGTCTTTATTACTTTGATATTGCTAGCTTCATTCCTTTGGCCTGCCAATCTGTGGAGCGCAAGCTGGTGGTCCCTCATTTCTCTTCCCGCTCTGGTTCTATTATCACTTTTTTCCCTGATATTTATCAGCTCAAAACCTTCAGCATTTATTAAAAAACCCCTTTCCACACCTTTTCCCAATAAACCACTCTATTTTCTTTTCATGCTGTCAGGCTGCGCGATTCTTATGTGGACTTTCAGGTTTAAACAACCCCTGTACGGAGATTTGCACTCAACAGCAAAAGCAATAACCGGGGGCGCAATAAATCTTCCGGGCTCTTTTGTTGCTACCTCAATCAATCAGCTTTTTTATCGCATGACAAACAGTATCTTACTTGTCAACAGCACAGTTTCACTGAGCCTTCTGAGTATAATTTCAGGCCTTTTCTTTCTCGCGGGCGCTTATTACGTAACTGGAATTATCTTTGAAAAGAGATACTCTGGAAGAACTCTATTAACACTTCTGTTTGTTTCAAACGGCTGTTTTTCCATATTCTTTGGCGGTGGGGGCAATATTCCAATCGCGGTCCTTTTCTCTTTCCTGTACATCATATCAACAATCAAATATATAAAGACGGGCGGATCTCTTATGGTGTCGGCTTTATTATTGTCACTTGCCCTCTTTTCTCATCCTTCGGCCATCTATCTATTGCCGGGATTTGCATATATAGTTTTCTCCGGCTTTTTTGCAAAAGACAAAAGGTCACAAGCCATTAGAGCTGCCGGCATACTTATAATTCTGTGGATTATAAGTGAAACAATTTGCCCTATGATATCAGATACCGCAGGCCCCGCAAAATATATAACACCCTTTATT
Organism: Candidatus Latescibacterota bacterium; assembly: GCA_030621255.1. Classification (GTDB taxonomy): domain Bacteria; phylum Krumholzibacteriota; class Krumholzibacteriia; order Krumholzibacteriales; family WJIX01; genus JAGHBT01. Next base: position 923 of record JAUXHZ010000263.1, on the reverse strand, counting down.
ACTTCTTCGTTTCATCAATGGAATTTTGCCGAATCACTACTTAATATAGCTAATAGCGCTATTATCATAGGGCCGGTTTTTTTGGCGGCACTTTTTCTGCTTATTTCAACATCGCTAAAGAAAAACCGTAGCATAAAACCGGACAGGCTAAATACGTTACTTTCAATAACCGCTATTTCAGCTATCCTCCTTATTATTTCTGGAAGCGGCTCTGTAGATGGGGGAATACAATGGTCTCTCTTATTTACTACCGCTCCGGTATTTTCATTATATCTTGTCGCAAAATTAAAGAAATTGCCCGACATGTCCCATTTCTACAAAATTTCACTGCTTGTTACCGTATCAGGGTTAATTCATCTGATACCAATAATAATTGTAAACTCATCCTCAAACGCTACCGAGCAGAGGTTACTATCTCTTCCCCTTAGAGAAGGAAGAGGTGAATATATTATCGGTGATCTCGCCCGGGAAAATCACAATATTGAAAAAGCAGTTAAATATTATTATAACGCGACAGAGAAAGATCCTGAAAATCACAGAGCATTCTACAACCTGGCTGAAATTAAATTCAGCCAGGAGAAATACAGTAACTCGGCAACCTTTTTTTCAAAAGCTCTGAAACTTAAGCCGGATAACCACCACTGCAGTTTCAGGCTTGCGGAAACATATATAAAAGCACGTTACTATAATGACGCCATCCCCATCCTTGAAGAATTAACATCCTGTTTCGGCGACAGCGCATCGTACTGGACAAAGCTTGGTTACGCACTGAACCATTCAAAAAAATTTTCAAGGGCAGTAACAGCATATAAAAAAGCGGTCGCCCTTGATCCCGATAATGAACATTTCAAAGATAATCTCGCCGTTGCAACAATCAACAGAGGAGTTGAATTTAGTAGAGAGGATAAAATCGATGAAGCAAG
>JAUXHZ010000261.1 GCA_030621255.1 Candidatus Latescibacterota bacterium | reverse complement strand
GGAATTAAGGATTATTACATTTACAGGCGGGGATATTCAGAAGAAAGTAGTTATAATATTACACTCAAACTTCTTCCCTCTGACGGAAGCTGTCACTATGAATTCCTTGACACAGGGGTAACACAAGGCTCAAGCTATATCTATCGCCTCGTTGCGGTCAAGACAGATGGCACGGAGATTATGCTGATGGAACAGGATGTAACGTATGGCTCTCCTATGAACATAACTCTGGAGCAGAATTATCCCAACCCGTTTAATCCGGAGACTCTGATTTGTTTCACAGTGCCGGAGCCAGCCGAGGTTGACCTTTCAATTTATGATGTAACGGGGAGGCTTGTTGTAACATTGCTTCATGGCCCGGTTGATGCCGGAAATGTGACTAAGCGCTGGGACGGCAGGGACGCGAGGGGACACTCTGTAAGTTCCGGAGTATACTTCTACCGGCTTCGCTGCGGCAAGAATGAGTTCAGCCGGAGGATGGTATTACTCAGGTGAGAAAACAAATTTAATAAAGAAACATATACTCCCGCAAAGGAGAAGGGGGGAAATGTCAGAATCAGTCAGCAGTAAACTAACAGCGCTTCTAAGCTGTCCCGAATGCGGGGGCAGCCTTGAAGAAAAGGAACATTTTCTTATCTGCGAAGCCTGCGATAGAAAATACGAAATTGAAGAGGGCATACCCTTGCTCTACCCCGGGGATATGGACAAAAGCCACATGGAAGAGGAAGAGAATCTCGGCGATATTATGAAAGATCCCGCCGGCAGCATGGGAGAAAGTTTTTCAAAGGAGCAATGGAAAATTTCAAAAGAGGAATTCTGGAACCGGGTTAAGAAGCAATGCGACGGAACAACAACGGGCAATTTCATTAATATTGGGTGCGGAATCGATATCGGCTTTCTGGAATTAAGCCGCGAGGGCAGAACACTCGTAGGCTTTGACCTTATGCCGGACCTGCTCAAATTCCTGAGAGAAAAACACGGGCTTAACAATGTCGTAGCCGGAACGGCGCATTCCCTTCCATTCCATAAGGATTCCTTTGACTGTCTCTGCTCCATTGATCTGATACATCACGAATGGGAAAATATCCATAATTTACTTCACTCCTTTCAAAAGATATTGAAGCCGGGCGGCCGGCTCTTTCTCGAGGATATTAATGCCTGGGGGCTTTTTCAGTTTTATAAATCGATTCTCCTGCCAAAACCCCTGCATGGAAAGCTTAGGTCTCTTTATCACGGAATGAAAAAATCATCTGAACCCCCGGCGGAGTATGAATTCCCCACCAGTGTTTTCAGGACAGGAAGGATTTTGCGGAATCTCGGGTTCCGTTCGATTTCAGTTACACCGCTAAATAGTTATCCAAACATCGGCCCGGCCCGCTACCGGATCTACAAAACTCTTTCAAAATCAAAATGTATCCAGAAATACCACAATTTCCATTACATGATAACCGCCAGGAAAGGCGTACTTTAGCTTGTGGCAACCGGACTTAAAACCCGGCGGACATAGCCGCCGCGCCTACTGCCAAACCTACTAAAAGATTGATTGCCTTTATCAGAATAAAGGCCTTACCGGACTCGGCAAGCATGGGCAGCATTCCATGCCCGTCCTGCACAATAGAATTCGCCAGAAGGATACTTATAGGAAGAGTTCCGCTCACATACATAGTAAGAAAAACAAGATGAGGGCCCGACTGCGGTATCAACCCCACCAGACAAGCTACCACAAGGAATATCCATCTCCCCCATCCGGATGATCCGCTAACATCAAAATCAAAATACTCTCTCAGTATGAAAATCAAAAAAAGCGTACCGAATGCCCATAGAAATATTTTTGGAAGATGCCTCTTTGCTATATGCTGCCAGAGGTGTTCTTCAAGAAAATGATCCGTTACAGTAGAAACAACAAAAAGGGCTCCTGCAGAGGCTATTAGAACCGTTATCCTTATCCAATTCCATTCCCTCGGCCCTACCTGCCCACTCACGACGGCAATTATGATCAGGACAAGTAATAACGCTAGGACGGCCCTGGCAAGTGAACAGTTTTTCCACACCCCGACGGTTCGAGCTGATGAAAAGGAACAGCACTTGTCATAGTCTTCATGGACTTCAAACCGGCAGCATTTATCGGTAATAGAAATCTTGTGTTTTCCCAGAGAGAGATCTGTTATCACCCCCGCTATAATCCCAACAACGAAAAGAATGCCGGTAATCATCAGCGCTTTAGAGGGAATCATCGCCAGCATCAGAAAGGCCTCGTCGCCGCTTGTAGCAATCATGGCGGCCACAACAGCGCCCAGGCTTACAAAACCGTGAGAAAACATCGCGACGACAGCGAAGGCTCCCAGGCAGCCGGGCACTATGCCAAGCAGGGCCGCTATCAAATACTGCCCCCACCTGTTGGACGCGAGAGCACCGCGCCAGACCCCACTGGTCAAAACATTCAGATATTCCAGAATAAGCATCATCACAAACACAAATCCGCTAATCATAACAGCGTGTTTGAATACACCAAGAATACTACTGATCATCCTTCTTGCTCCTCAACCAAAGTTTCAGCGGTCTTTTTATACTACGAACCTTCAATTGAATATTTCTATAAAACCCTATATCAAATACATCCACTAGTGTAAAGAACAATATTCCTTGAGATAACTGTGAATTCCAAAGTATAATAACTTCGATAGTGTTGAATAAGAATTAAACACTTGGGCAG
>JAUXHZ010000279.1 GCA_030621255.1 Candidatus Latescibacterota bacterium | reverse complement strand
CTATATTTGTATATTATGGCTCTGTTCACCCAGAGGCCTAATGGGTATTCTTCTTCATCCAGAGAATTGAATACTCTCAAAGACAGACGAAGATAAGATAGCGACAGATCAAGTTTTCCCTGTACAAGATATATCCGTGATAGTACTAACGCCGCCCAGGCTCCTGTCCTGGTACGCGCACCGTCATCTTCCCCCAATAAAGTAATAAGGGATTCGACCACGTCCCCCCTGCCATCCAAGAACCGGCGATACCGCTTTCCCATATCCGGAGGAATAATCATCTCAGGTCCTCCTGTTTGGAAATTGATATTCCGGTTTATTTAGATCTGTTAATTATACCATAAGCCGGTTGGAAAAAGCAAACCGCCCTGATTATCAGATTGGAAAATAGAGAGAAAAACCTTCATGTTTGGGCACTGGAGGAAGCCCCTCGTGGTATATATATCTTATCCCTCTTCTTTCCGCACCTTCCGGTAGATATAAAAAGATAAAAACACAACAGCGAAACAGAGATAACCGAAGGCGAATTTGCCGCCGGCATTCCAGCCAAACACACTTACCGTTTCATTTCCAACAAATTTAAAAGCATGAATGACGCCGAAGAACGCGAGAAACATCCCGGCAAAAGACCAAAGACACGCCTTGATAAAATCCTTTTCTATCAAAAAGACACTTATTGCCGCTAGAATCATAGAAGAAAATACAAACCCCTTCTCAAGGGCCATAAGTCCCATTGCGCCGTTTATTGGAATACCTGCCGCCGCCTGTTTCGCCAGTGTCGTACCCGCCCCCATATATCCCTGCTTGAGAATATTTACACCCCATGCTGCAAACGCAGGGAAAAGGCCTACAACTACAGCGGGGGCATGACTTCGTGGAGTGGATTGAAAGGCTTGAGCCGCTATAGTAATTCCTATCCACAAAACAATCGCTATACCAGCTTCCATCGGAATTATTGAATTAATAAATCCAATACAGCCCGTCATAGCAATAATTAAAAAGAATATTCCGTTAAGAACGGAATACCCGGTTCTCGCGCCCAATCCCTTCCACCCGGGATGCCCAATATAAATTGTCGTAGGGAAACAGGAACCGAAAAGGGACGCGAGGAGTGAACCAATGCCATCAACAGCAAGAGCCGGCCGAGTCTCATACCTGTCACCAGCCGCTTCGGCGCTTTCGAGATTCTGTATAGAGCCAAAGACATTAAAAAAAGCCATGGGAATAATAATCGAAAGATATTTGTAAAGATATGGACTTTTTATAACTTCGAATATTCCCGCACCGGTAAATTTTGGGCCATTAAATTCAATTCGGGAAGCCGCGTTCTCCACATCCCCAAAATCCATTATTCCGAATACCCACGCCAGAATAGTGCCCGTCAGCAAGGCAACCATTCCCCCGGGAAGGCCAAAAGGAAATCTCACCTTTGAAAAATACTGAATCAAAATGATAGCTAGGGGCAACATGGCAATAAGGGGATATTCAAATGTCTGAAGAGCAAAATCCATGGAAATAAATGTTATGGCTATCCCGGCCAGAGTAGAAAGAAGGGCCGCTCGCGGGGTAATCTTCCTTAATCCATCCATAAAAAATGCCGATCCAAATTCTATAACCCCACTCAAAAAACAGGCGAGAAGCCCAACCTTCCACGCGATCTCATAACTTCCCGTTTCCCTGTAGACGGGACCCATTATAAAAATAAGGTAGGCAAAGAGACTGACTGTGTTAATCCCGTAGGGGAGGGCTGTTACATCACTGCGTTTTTCCTTACGCGCGAGTTTCCTTGCCTGCCAGGAATAAAAAAGGTTTCCGAAAACAAGAGAAAGTGCCACGCCAGGCAATATGCGCGTAAAAACGAATTCAGCCGGAATCCCGGCTATAACCGGACAAAGAGAAATAATCAGAAGAAATTGAATCAGGTTATCTATCGCAAGGCCGAAGAATCCATCAATATCGCGTTTTACAATCCATGGATATATATTACGCTTACTCATGTTTCCTCCTCTAGTTCCGAGTAGAACCCATTTAAAACGGCAGGATAGCATATATTTTATCACCTACGGGGAAATATCTCAATAATTACAGGAAACAAGCCTTCTCGCTGCAAGGAGCGGAATTGGAAAATAAACGCTATAAAATCGAAGTTAGTTCTTAAAACTTTCTATCGCTTCTTCTTCTGAGTCATAGACATCAAATATCATATTAAGACGAGTTACCTGTAAAATACCAAGAATTCTGTCATTCGGCTTACAGAGTTTTATCACTCCGCCTTCTTTGGCAAGATGCGATCTGGCGGATACAAGAATTCCAAGCCCTGTACTTGATATCCATTTAATCTTCGAGAGATTTATTACTATATCCAGTTTCTTGTCAGCAGCAAGCTCTTTAACAACATCAACGATTTCCAGATTTTTCGGCCCGCCATGCATCTCGCCTGCAAGAACAAGAACAACAACTCCATCCTTTTCGCTTTTTTTTATTTTCATATCAACTCCCTTTTAGAAA
>JAUXHZ010000349.1 GCA_030621255.1 Candidatus Latescibacterota bacterium | reverse complement strand
TAAAATATTTGTAACCGGAGCTGACGGAATGCTGGGCAGATCCCTTACCCCCGTTCTTGAAGAAGAGAATGAAATTTTCACCTCAGATCTACCTGAGACAGATATCCGCGACACAGATTTGATAATACGGAAAATTGTCGATTTTAATCCCGACTTTGTTATACATCTCGCTTCAATGACAGATGTAGATGTTTGTGAGCAGACCCCTGATGAAGCCTTCAGAGTAAATTCACTCGGAACAAGAAATGTTGCTCTTGCTTCCAGAAAATCAAACGCTGTGATGGTTTATATAAGTACAGGTAGTGTTTATAACGGCAAAAAAGAAACGCCCTACACAGAATACGACAATCCTGATCCAATAAGTGTGTACGGACTTTCCAAATATCATGGCGAATTATATCTCCGGGATATACTAAACAGATTTTATATTTTCTATACCTGCTGGCTTTTCGGCGGCGGCCGGGAAGATAAAAAATTCGTACCTAAAATTCTTGATCTAGCCCGTCAGAAAAAGCATCTTGATATAGTGAGTGACAAATTCGGGGCGCCAACCTACACAAACGATCTCGCGCGTGTAATAGCCGATTTTATCAAAACCGGCTATTACGGTAAATACCATTCAGCTAATTCCGGATGTGTAAACCGCTATGAAGTAGCGAAAGAAATTCTGGATATTGCCGGGATTACTGATTGTAAACTGACTCCCGTTTCTTCCGACCGATTTCCACTTCCCGCCCCAAGGCCCAGGATGGAGGCGCTGAGAAACTACAATTTCGAATTAATGAATCGGAAGCCTATGAGAAACTGGAAAGAGGCCCTGAATGAATACATTAAATCTACCCTGATTTGATTACCCCAGTTTGTTCGCGCCTGTTTTAGCAACAAGCTTACCGGCTCGATGAAGTGATTCAAAGGTTCCCGCGTCAGTCCACCAGCCCTCTAGAATATCCCAGGTCATATCCCCACGATCAATAAAAACATTGTTGACATCGGTAATTTCAAGTTCGCCCCTGGCCGAAGGTTTAAGTTTTTTGGCAATATCAAATACAGAATTGTCAAACATATATATACCAGTTACGGCATATCCCGATTTTGGATTTTCAGGTTTTTCTTCAATCCTCAAAACCTTGTCTCCTTCAAAGACCGGCACCCCGAAACGTTCAGGATCAGGAACTTCTTTTAAAATTATCTTTGCCCCTTTTTCTTGTTTTTTAAAATCTTCAACTGCATTTAGAAAATTCTTTTCAATAATATTATCGCCCAAAATAACACATATTTTCTCACCTGCGGCAAAATATTCCGCTAACTTTAGAGCATCTGCAATTCCACCTTCTCCATCCTGATATGTATAATCCATATGTTTCAGGTCGAAATCCCTTCCATTGCCAAGCAGCCTTAGAAAATCCCCTGCATTATTACCGCCTGTTACCAAAAGAATATCTCTGATTCCGGCATTAATCAAAGCCCTGATAGGATAGAATATCATCGGTTTGTTATAGACCGGCAAAAGGTGTTTGTTAGTTATCTTCGTGAGCGGTAAGAGCCTGCTTCCAAGCCCTCCCGCCAATATAACCCCTTTCATACTATTGATTCCTTCCTATAGTTAAAACATACATATTTTAACGCCTCATTATATAATTCTTTTCCCTCTCCCAACAAATTCACCCTGCCCGAACAAGTGTAAAGAGGGAACAGTTTTCGAAATTATATTACAGAAAAAAAAGTATTTCAACCACTCTAATCTTTGA
>JAUXHZ010000180.1 GCA_030621255.1 Candidatus Latescibacterota bacterium | reverse complement strand
AAGGGACAAAATTTATAAATATTCATTACGGCATCGGGGTACTTTCGCCTTTAGGCTCATAGCGCATTAACCAAAGGCGCCAATCCATATCAACTTTCGGAAATTCTCTTTCATAAATTCTCTCAAACATTTTCTCGAATGGTTCAAGCTCTTTCACTCCATCAGATTCTTTATATAACTTTAGAAAATTTTCCATTCCATATTCCCCTATAATGTAAGCACAGAAAGAAGTCCACGCGGGAATTGTTATAGATAATTCAGTACGTTGAAGTTTATCAGACGAAACACTTTTATACAAAGGCTGTATCTTGTGATTTATTAAATCTTCTTTGGCTTCCCGATGAGGATTCCAGTTATGTTTATACGATCGAAGATAAAAAATCAAACCCTTCGCCAATCCAAGCGGAGGAAACCCGAAATCGTAAATAAGCATATGCGTAACAATCAGATCTTCATTCTCTTTCATTGTGTGTATTTCTCTTTTTTCCCATTTTACGCCTTCATAATATTTTTTTTCCAGATTTATCCGCATAAAATCTTCTTCAGTAGAATAATAATAATAATTAATTTTTTTATCTATTTTCCCTAACTTTATCTTCTCAGCATAGCTTTCAATCGCATCAACTTCCTTCTCTATAGCCCCTTCCGGGAAGGGATGCCCGGGGAGGGAATAGAAAATAATATACTTTGTTTCTTTCCTGACCCACGGGATTTCTTTCCTCAGCATTGCTTCAACATTATCAAAGTAAATAACTCCGGACATTGTTGATAAAAGTCCGATTTGAGCGAACTTTGCGCCTGGAGGCACAACAACTTTCTTTTTCATATGATACCAGTCTTTTGTCCCCACATTCGGCTGCATAATAGCGTCCGCTAATTTATCAGAATCCTTTAACCTTTCAGCCTTTTTGTTTAGAAAACGTACAAATAGATTCGAATATGCATCATGGATAGAACTGCTTCGCAGATTTTTTGTTCTGATATCAGATGATATTATCAAATCATGCCCCGCGATTACCGGTACAACCTGCACCAAGGCAACCCATTTATCCGTAGTATCATGACTCTCAAAATAGCATGAATAATTACCACTCATTTTATCCTTAGAGGATCTTGCAAAACGGTTAACCAATCCCCCCTCAGAGCTTATTTCATCTATAGTTCTCATTTTCCATTCATCAGGAATTGAATCAGCCCAATTTTCGAAAGAGGAATTTTTAATCAAGTTTACTCCAAATGAACCATTACTCACTTTAGACGAATTATTTTCGTTGCATCCCCAAAAACCGATAATAACAGCAAAAACAATCACACAAACTATTCTTTTTCCAGTCAAGGACATGAAACCCTCCCTTAAACAAAACAGATCGATTTTGGTAAATATATATTCTTAGAACACAGGAATCCACTAAACTTTACTTAATAATTCAGTCTAATCTTCAGGAAATCTAATGTGGTGTGCGCTTCAGTTCCTTCTTATAATAAACAATGTCGCGTCATCTAAAAGTCTGTCATCATTTATAAATTCATAGAGATAGCCAAACATACCGTTAACAATAAACTTGACGGACTCGCCCATGTTTTCTCGAACGTACTTTACAATTCGTTCCTCACCAAACATTTCGTCCTTTTCGTTAGTACTTTCAAATATGCCGTCAGAAAACATTACCAGAAGATCGCCCGGATCCATAAAGGCAAACCCTCTTTCAAAAGTAGCATCTTCCATCGGGCCCAGGATACTACCGCCTCTCGTAAGTCTTTCTTCCGCTGAATTCTTAATCACTATTGGAGGCGGATGTCCTGCATTCACATACACGAGTGTTCCATTCTCCTCTAATTCTGCGAAAAACATAGAGACGAAACGAGTTGACAACCGGCTTTTCCCAATCACTCTATTAAGCTTTTTTACAACTTCCGATATCTTCATTTCCTTTTCTATACCCATCCTGAGCCCCGTAACAACATCTCTGACAAGCAGGGCCGCCGGCAAGCCATGCCCGCTTGCATCCCCAATCGCGAATGACAAAACATCCTCGTCAAGCACCCCGTAATCATAAAAATCTCCGCCTACCCGCTCTGCGGGAACTGAACGAGCAGCCATCTCAAACTGTCCGAAATCGATTTTAAAACGCGGCAGAAGGCTTCGCTGAATCTCATACGCCTCCTGAAGATCAGCGGTGAAACGACTTGTTGAACGACTGAAGTTAAGAATGTTCTGAAGAACATTTATGGAAAACTGGAGAGTCTCACGCTCCCAATCCTTTTTCAACCGGAAAACAAGAAGAAACTGTTCATCCTCACCCACCAAAGCCGCAACACTATTATTCCCCCAGGGAGGAATTTCCGTATCAACAAAAATATAGCTCTTATGCAGGCTGAGAGGTTGTAAAAAGGGTTCATACCTGCTTATAGGTTCCGGCCACGAATCTGTGGCATCACCAAGCGCCCCGCCAATTCTGCGAAAATAACCCATTCTAAGTTCGTAAACACAGCCGCTCTTTATTCTAAGATCATCGCCAACTTCTTCAACAAGTTCTTCAAGTACAAGAGCAAGAGCATCTTTGGTTCCCACTCTTTTCTTTATGCGGGCTATAAGAGAATCAAGTTTCCTGTAAAATTCTTTCGGTTTGAACTGCCCGTCGGGCATAATCAGTTCTCCTCTTCCCCTTTAAGGATCAATATCTATTTCACCGGTCATCGGTACAAATCTGACCCCAATAAGTTCTTCTTTTACTAACTCTTCCGGGCCGCGCGTTATTCTGTATAGCTGCTGGGAGATAGTTCCGACCGGAACAACCATTCTCCCCCCTTCAACCAGCTGTTCAATTATCTTCTCCGGCATCCGTGCCGGAGCCGCAGTTATCATAACCGCATCGAAGGGCGCTTCCTCTTCCCAACCTAAAGAACCATCCCGGATACTGTAGCTTATATTAGTATAACCGGCTCTTCCAAGCTTTTTTCTGGCCGTGATACCAAGAGCTTCCACTATCTCTACAGTATAAACATGTCCGGCAAGCTTAGCAAGTACAGCTGTTTGATAGCCGCTTCCCGTTCCTATTTCCAGCACACGGTCTTTCCTCGTAATCCGCAGCTTTTCCGTCATGTACGCAACAATATAGGGTTGCGAAATAGTCTGTCTGTGTCCGATTGAAAGAGGGGCATCACAAAAGGCCTCATCTAAATATTCTTTCTTTACAAAAAACTCCCGTGGCACATCCTTCATAACCTCTAATACTCGATTATCCTCAACACCTCTAGCGGCAATCTGGGAATTGACCATTCTCTCCCTTTCAACCCTCATCCTGTCATTAAACTCCGTCATTCTTCCAATTCCTCTTTGATTAAACTCTCCGCCTTGTCAAGCGCATCCTGTATCATCTCTCCGTTACCCCCTCCCCCCTGTGCGAAATCTCCTCCTCCCCCTCCATGTGCCCCCATAACAGCGGCAGCTTCTTTTAAAATTCTCCCCATACTAACGGAAACACCTTCGGAACAAGCAAATACAAGCCCCGGTGCCGGTTTTAAAACACCAAAAAGAACTATTCCTTTATTAGTTTTTTTTATTTCTCCGGCGAGATTTCTCAAAGCCGCCGCATCAATATCTTTAACTACCTTCTTGATAATAGAGAAAGAGCCAATCGAACTATCGGGTATTGCCAATTGCTCTGCCCTGAAAACGATCAATTTATCGCCCAAAACCTTGCTCTCTTTGCGAAGAGCGGCATTTTCATCTGAAAGCTTTTTTACCA
>JAUXHZ010000185.1 GCA_030621255.1 Candidatus Latescibacterota bacterium | reverse complement strand
GCCGCGTATTTTTTTATTATAATGCCCCTAAGGATATCGGCTTCTGATGAGAATATTGCCGCAGGGAGCTGGGTTTATTCCGCATTGCGAACATTTGAACTTGACGGTTTAATTCATCTTTCTCCTGAAATGCCTTATTCGCGTGATCAAATCGAATTCTACCTGGACAGAATATTACAGAATTTGAAGGACTCTGATGGTGGTCAGAGTCCGAGACAAGCCTTTTTGCTCGAACGCCTGAAAAATGAATTTCAGGGCAAAGCATCCCGGCCGGATGATCGTGAAGACAGTCCAGTGTATTCATATCAAAAGGGAAGAAGGTTCATAAACTTTGATATGAGTGCCGGGAGTTCTTTAAGAAAAAGGGTTGAATATAAAAAGGGTGAAGTGAACGGAATTTTTTCTCCGGGTTTTCTAATAGATTCCGGAAGTGGATTTACATATGAAACGGTTTACAAATTGAGATTGCGCCCTGAATGGGACAGCAATATCAGCCATAATAAAGTTGGCGCTCGTCAGAAAAGTTTCCGTGGTTTAACGTCGGAATTTGAAAGGGGATATATAACAGCAAATCGTAATTGGTGGGGTATTACTGTGGGCCGTGATTACACTCACTGGGGAAACAGCAGAGATGATGGGCTTATTCTTTCGTCGAACGCGGGCCCGCTGGATCATGTCACCGCCTATCTGGAGCTTGGAAGGTTTAAACTGAGGTTACTCCATTCCATTCTGGATTCAGACGTTATTGCTCCAAGGAGGCTCGCCGGGCACAGATTGTCTTTTAGGCTTCCCGGTGATATATATATTGGAATAAGTGAAACTGTCGTGTATTCCGGTCGCAGCCTTGATTTCGCTTATCTGCTGCCCGCGGGTTCATATTACGCGAATCAATTCAATGAGAAGGCGAATCAACATAATAATATATTATGTGGAGTTGATTGGAAAATACCGGTTGGGAAGGGCCTGTTGTTTTACGGCGAATTTTTGATAGATGATTTTCAATACGAGAACAGGGACAGTGCTCCCGATAAGATTGCTTTAAATTTGACCGCTGAAACACTCTTTATGGTAGGCAGTCATGATGTAGAGGTTTTATTTGATTACACATATATTGATATTTATACATACTCCCACGTAGATTCTTTGACTCGATATGTGACGGAAAACACCGATCCGGAAATAAGTGAGATTATCGGGTCTTCTCTCGGCCCGGATGCGGACAGGTGGAGATTGAGAATTGCCGCCGCTATAAATCCAAGGATAGTAATGACATTAAACGGCAGTTACTCCAGGTATGGAGAGGGTAACGATATGCGTTCGTGGATAGCGGAAGAGCATAACCCTGATCTGGCATTTCCAAGCGGCCTTGTAACGGTGGAAAAGAAGATTTCTCTTTCCGCTACACTGGATCTTACGGGGGGTTCCATTCTTTCCGCCGGAGCGGGTGTAAGGCGGATCGATTCACTATTCTCAGAATCTGAAAGTTTCGCGTACCTGGAATTCGTGTTGGATATCTAATGAGAAATATTTTAAGACTCTTTTCAATATTTCGATTACATAATATTGTCGCCGCAGTTATGGCTGTTGCAGCGGGTTTTTTAATCAGCGGGGCCGAAAATTTTCCGTTGATACTTCTCGGAGCTGTGGCAATTACGACAGCAGCCGGCAATGTTATTAATGATTACTATGATATTGATATTGACAGGATTAACAGGCCGGGCAAGCCCCTTCCGTCCGGCATATTGTCAAAAAAACAGGTTCTCTGTTTATATATCATTCTTTTAGTATTTCTTGCATTCATCTTAATTTTTCTTCAACCGGTCATAATAATATGGATAATCACGTGGGTAGTATTACTTCATTTATACTCGTTCTTATTCAAACGCCGATATTTTATTGGGAACTTGATTGTATCTTTGGTTACCGGAACCGGATTTCTGCTCGGTTCGTATTACGGAGGAAATATAGAAGCGGGAGTATTGCCGGCGTCATTTACATTTTTTTTCATCTTCGGAAGAGAGATTGTTAAGGATTGTGAAGATATTGAGGGGGATTATTTATGCGGATCAAGAACAATGGCTATTGTACTGGGAAAGACAAAAGCAATGAAGGCTGCGGCAGTAATCTTTTTCCTCTTGATCTTTGCTTTTCCTCTGCCGTATTTTACCGGAAGTTACAGTAGACTATATTTTATGATAATCATCTTTTCGATTATCCCGATACTTTTAGCAGCGTTTGTGTTTGCTTCTAGAGGTGTACGTCCCGGATTAATTAGTATATTGTTGAAAGTGGGTATTTTTTTCGGAATTATAGCCTTTTGTTATGCTGTTTAACCGTTCAATTGAGATTTACGCGAAAGTGGGTTTGTTAAGGAATGGGATTCTGGGTTGTTTTGATACTTGCAGTGATACAGGGATTAACGGAATTTTTTCCCGTTAGTTCTTCAGGGCACCTTGTTTTAGCTGAAACCCTCCTTGGAGCTCACGCAAGACTCGTGTTTCCAGAAGGTGTCCTATTCGAGGCGGCAGTTCATGTAGGGACACTTGGAGCGATTGTAACGATTTACAGGAAAAGGCTGGTCAGGATATTCGGGGCAATTATATTGTGGGCGAGGGCCGGGTTCAGACGAAAAGGGAGTTTTGACGACGACCTTTCGTACGCGGGATGGATTATAGCGGGCAGTATACCGGCAGGTGTCGTCGGCTTGCTATTTCGTGATATTATCTTAAGGACTTTCAATTCCCCTTCACTGGCCGCGTTTTTGTTGGTTTTGACCGGAATATTTTTGTTGTTTGGAAGGGGAAAGAGCGGCGATCGGGGATTTACATGGAGTGCTGTATTATTAATTGGACTCGCGCAGGCAGTAGCGATCTTTCCCGGTTGTTCAAGAAGCGGGTGGACTATTACTACGGCCCTTCTTCTGGGAATAGGGTTTAAGAGGGCGGCGGAATTCTCGTTTTTACTGTCAATCCCGGCAATCATCGGCGCCTTCCTGGTTGAATTTCAAATTTCGGGAGAGTCGTTAACAAAAGATTTGATTATTATACTTTTTGCTGGAGGGATCACAGCTTTTGTTTCCGGGTTTTTAGCTCTGAAGCTTTTGCTGCGCATCCTTAAACATGGAAGCCTTTATCGTTTTTCATATTATCTGATTCCTGCCGGGATATTGTTTATGGCATATTTTTATTATTTATAATTGAAGAAGGTGGTTATTGACCCGGTTTGTTACCTGTGGTATTTTGAAAATTTGTGCGGGCAAATTATAGAATCAAAGGTGGAGTGATGCTTGAAAAGGTTTTTAATCCGAACGAAATAGATACGAAGTGGAGAGAAGAGTGGAGTAAGAGTGATGCTTTTACGGCGGATAATAATTCAGACGCCGATTCTTATACAATAATTCTTCCCCCTCCGAACGTGACAGGAACGTTGACAATTGGACATGTACTCGGTGTTACTGTGCAGGATATTCTAGTTCGCTGGAAAAGGCTTAAGGGATACAATGTTTTGTGGCTCTCGGGGACCGATCATGCCGGGATAGCCACGCAGAAGGTTGTTGAGAAAAATCTGGCCGAAGAGGGGATTGACAAAGAGTCTTTTGGAAGGGATAAATTTCTCGATAAATGCTGGGGATGGAAAGAACACTGCCACAGTAGAATTGTTGAGCAGCTTAACAAACTTGGCGCTT
>JAUXHZ010000127.1 GCA_030621255.1 Candidatus Latescibacterota bacterium | reverse complement strand
ATATCCTGTATCTCTTCCACGCTGGGGGTTTTATCGCCCAAAGTTTGATGGGCTAGATTGATGACCTGAATTGTTAATTTTGTGGCTTTCTTATCGCCGAATTCTCCTGTGGCTTTTCCGGCCTTAGCTATAGCATTTGTTATTTTTTGGGCGTTAAATTCAACAACGGTTCCTTCTCGTTTAATTATTTGTTGAAAAATGGTTTGCTTTTGCAGCATGGCACTCTCCTTTTGTTTACGCGACAAAATGTGAGCAATCAATCATCATGGTATTCGGACTTAGAGCAATAAGGATTTACCGCTCAATACCGTAGCGCGACTGTGTCCGACTCGCACGGACTTTCCCATTTAAATAATTGCAGGGATAGATATTATGTTTTCTATCTCTTTATCTATTCCATAATATTACAAAACAAATCGAACTTTCAAGAATTTAATTCACAAATTTTTACAGGTAAACAATAAAAACCCAAGGATAATAACATAGCCCAAGCCACACCAGATCTCAAATCCGGACTTTTCTCCTCCAAGGTGGTAATACATAATCGTTGGCACTATATCGCCATAGGTAGGTGAAACACCCACTCTTTGAAACTTAATTATTGCAACAGGAAGTTTTCTAAAAAATAAACTACTGCACTTGTATAATAATCGCGATTGCTTTTTTTCCTGAAACCGTGCCCTTCATCCTTAGCAAGAAGATACCACACATTTTCTTTGTTTTTACGAATTGCAGATACAATTTGCTCTGATTCTCCTACAGGAACTCGCGGATCATTTAATCCCTGGATGATGAACATAGGTTTAGCAATTTTATGGGCATTGGTTAAAGGAGATATTTTTGTTAAAAATTCTCTCATTTCAGCATCACGTTCATCTCCATATTCAACTCTTCTTAAATCACGCCTATATGCTTGTGTATTTTCTAAAAAGGTGACGAAATTACTAATCCCGACCATAGCCTCTCCGCATTTCAAGCGATCATTATAATGTACCATTGACGCTAATACCATATAGCCGCCATAAGAGCCGCCACTTACTGCTACACGTGAAGCATCCAGTTCGGGCTGTTGTTCAATCCAGTCTAAAAGTTTACCGATGTCTCTCACCGAGTCTTCACGTTTATAATCATTATCAAGTTTTAAATAGCTTTTCCCATAGCCTGAAGATCCTCTTACATTTGGAGAAATGACAGCTATACCCAATTCATTTAAATAATATTGAATGCTTGAAGAAAAATGGGGTGTATGTTGACCTTCAGGGCCACCATGAATATTTATCAACACAGGGAACGGGCTTTGACCCTTCAAAGGTCTATAATAAAAAGCCGGGATTAATCGGGCCTTGCCATTAATTTTATCGAATGTTTCATATTTGATGATTTCCGGAATTATGAAGGAATCAGTATTGAGTCCCCCGACTTCGCTGTTAGTCCATCGTTCTATTGAATTATCCTGTAGATTTAATACGAAAATATCTCCCGGTGTTTTTGGTGTGTTTATGACCAGCGCAAGTTTGTAACCACCGGGGTGAAAATTTAAACCATACACCTGCCCGGTTGGTATATCAGAAACTTGTTTATATTTTTTTGTCTTTGTATCTAATAAATAAAGTTTGCTGATCCCGCCTTCATTTGTAACGAACGCTAATTTATCGCCCTGTTTGGAAATAGCCATTTGTTGAACATCCCAGGGAATGCCTGAAGTTAGCGTTGTGAATTTTTTCTTTGCCGGATCATAATATTTTAATTGAAGAAATTCACTCCCCTCATCAGATGTCATATATAAGCCGTTCTCATTTTTTGAAAAAAGGCTGTTGAAACCGTAAGCAATCTTTTCTTTTGCGGGATTAATTTGTGTAAGCTCACCAGTGGCAATTTCAAGAGTATAGTAATATGATTCATTTGCGGAAACATAATTAAGTATTAACAAATTTTTATCATCGGGAGCCCAATCAACGGCTACCCAGGTGCCGCCTTTTTCAAGAATTATTTCTGCTTCCCCGGGAGTATTAATGTCGCCCAGATAGATATCCCAATCACTGCCATTACGTTTTGTACTATAATATACGAACTTTTTCCCATCATTCGACCAACTCGGAGAACCGTTCCTTGAGGAACCATCTGTCAATAATTTATATTCCCCGCTGTCTAAATTGTGAAAATATATTTGATAGAATTCATTGCCGCCTATATCCTTGATAAATAGAAATCCATTAACATTAATATTTGTGCAAATCTGTGCGCCTCTAACAGGCTCCGGGAAAAATGTGATTTGCTTTCTGGCTCCTCCCGGGTTCTCAAGCAAATGAAGTTGAGTGGTTTCCCCAAATCTTGTAGAAATTATCATTCCTTTGCCGTCTGCGGTCCAATCCTGTATTGCGGCAGATCGAGTGTTCTGGTATTGATACATTCGATCAATTATTCCCTGCGGGATTTCCGGGATTTCCTCAATAACTAAATTGCCCTTTTCAATACGGTTAACTTCTGCTTGCAAATTATGCGGTGAAACAAAAACGGCGATTACAAGCAAAAGATAAAATAGCATGTTATTGATTCTTTTCATATTCTCCTCCAATTTTTGAAAATGAAATCGTTGTTTTTGCATCTCTATACCGAAAACAAATAAGATCAAAGTGCTTTTATAACAATTAGTGTTATATCGTCATCCTGCTGACTGCTTTCCCTGAATTCGTTCAGGACATTGAGCATCCTGTTCTGTATCTCCAGGGAAGATAACCTGTGCGTGTCAATCGAATTGAGTAACACTTTCAGTCTCTCGTCACCGAAGAGATCGCCGGCTTTGTTCCTCGCTTCAGTTACTCCGTCAGAGAAAATAATTATAACATTTCCGGGTTCAAGCTTTCTTGTTTCCTCATTATACCGGCTTTCCGGAAAAGCGCCCAGAGGAAACCCATACCCCATACTGTCGAGAACAAAAACAGAATCTTCCGTCTTCAGCAACGGAGCTTTCATGCCGGCATTTGTAACAACAATTTCTCTTCTTTTAATATCCAGAATAGAGAGGCAGGAACAAGTAAACATTGTGTCCGGAGTCTTTTTGTATATTGCTTCGTTCAGAAATCCAGCTATTTCCGCGGATGAACTCAATCCAAAGATAGCTGTGGTATTTAACATTCCGTCTGACATAACGGCTATCATAGCCGCCTGCATTGCCTTTCCGGAAACATCCCCCACTACAACCGCCAATCTGCTTTTACTCTCATCCAGCCATAGATAGTCAAAGAAATCGCCTCCCACTTCGTAGGCGGGAAGACAGATTCCGCTAATATCGAATCTATCCAGTTCGGGCGCTTTGTCAGGCATAATGGACATCTGGGCATGATGAGCGGTGTCCAGTTCGGCCTTCAGCCGCACATTCCGCAATCTCCTTTTGTATAATATCCCGGCCAGAATCACTACAAACAGAAAAACAGCAACTCTGAAAGATGCTCTCTGCCAGAATGGCGGTGTAATTATTATATCAACGGAGATACCTTCTGTATTCCATATCCCGTCGTTGTTGGAAGCTTTTACCTGAAATTGGTACCCTCCCGGGGGAAGGGTAGTAAAATATGCGAAACGTCTTTCCGCGTCAGTGTATATCCATTCATTGTCAAGGCCAACCATTCTGTAAGCGTATCTGTTTTTATCCGGAGCCGAGTACTCGAGAGCGGCAAATTCAAATGAAAAACTGTAATCCCGGTATGAAAGGAAAAGTTTATCTATATCAGAAAGGGGGCCGCTCAATTCAACTTCCCTGTTAAGCTTTCTAAATGAAGTTATCACCACTTCAGGTATAAAAGGGTTATCTTCTATCTCATCCGGATAAAAAGAATTAAAGCCATTGATCCCTCCAAAAAACATTTCACCGCTTCTGGACTTATAGTAAGATCCCCCGTTAAACTCATTACTCTGCAGCCCATCTCTTGAATTGTAGTTCTTAAAAGTTCCCATTTTGGGATTAAATTTTGAAAGTCCGTTGTTGGTACTCAACCAGAAATTGCCTTCCTCATCTTCCAACAGCCCGTATACTGAATTGCTTGAAAGCCCGTCTTTTTTTGTATACGCTCTAAATTCCCCGGAATATTTATTAAACTTATTCAGCCCTCCCCCCCAAGTGCAAAGCCACAACATACCATCATTATCTTCGTATATCGAAAAAATATAATCGCTGTTAATGCTTTTCGGATCATCCGCATCACTGAGATAGCGAGTGAATAAACCTGTCTTTCTATCCAACAAATTCAACCCTCCCCCCTGAGTACCGATCCAGAACATCCCGTCGCTATCTTCGTAAATGACGCGCACATAATTATTACTGAGACTCGCCGGATCATTCGGATCATACCTATACCGCTCTGATTTTCCGGTCTCCCTGTCGAACATGTTGAGTCCGCCCCCATTGGTCCCTATCCACAACTCCCTCGATATGTCTTCATAAATAGACCTGATTTCATCATGGCTAATGCTTGTCGGATCAGACGGGTTATGACGATAGCAGAAAAATTTCTCCGATTTCCTGTCAAACTTGCAGAGACCACCACCGTTCGTGCCGATCCATAACGCGCCCCCGCTCCCTTCATAAACAACTCTTACTATATCATTGCTCAAACTCGAAAGATCTTCGGGATCGTGTAAATAGTGAGT
>JAUXHZ010000245.1 GCA_030621255.1 Candidatus Latescibacterota bacterium | reverse complement strand
AATCGCGCTTATACATAATGGTATTATTGAAAATTACATGACATTAAAGACTTCCCTTGAATCAGATGGCCATAAATTTATCACAGAAACTGATACTGAGGTTCTGGCGCATCTTATTGAAGAATTCTATCATGATAACAAACTCGAAGAGGCTGTCCAGAAGGCCCTGGAGCTAGTTGAGGGGACTTATGGGATACTTGTTGTTTCATCCTCTGAACCTGACAAACTTGTGGGAGCGCGCAACGGTTCTCCGGTTGTAGTTGGAATAGGAGAAGATGAATATTTCGTTGCGAGTGATGTCGCCGCAATACTCAAACACACAAGGCAGGTTATATATCTTCAGGATCAGCAGATGGTGGTAGCAACACCGCAGCATTTCTCGACCATGACTATAAGGAACGAATCTGTCGATCATGTTATCGAGATGGTTGATTGGGATCTTGATATGATCGAGAAGGGCGGATATGAGCATTTTATGATAAAGGAGATATTTGAGCAGCCGGAAACGATTAAAAACGCGATGAGAGGCCGTTTACTGGATGAATACGGCATTTCCAAGCTCGGCGGTTTGAATATGTCAGAGGATGAACTTAGGAAAATTGAGCGCATAGTTTTTATCGCCTGCGGCACGAGCTGGCATGCCGCTCTTCTCGGTGAGTATATGATAGAGGAGAAGGCTCGCATACCGGTTGAAGTAGAATATGCGAGTGAATTCCGCTACAGAAATCCAATAATTGAAGATAATACACTCGTTATGGCAATCAGCCAATCCGGCGAGACGGTAGACACCCTCGCGGCTATGCGGGAAGCGCATGAAAAGGGAGCCAAATGTATGGGGCTTTGCAACGTAGTAGGAAGCACAATAGCGCGTGAATCGGGGAGCGGTATCTATATCCATGCCGGGCCGGAGATCGGTGTTGCGTCAACCAAGGCATTTACATCACAGATTACTGTTTTGAGTCTTCTTGCCCTGATGCTCGGGCGGATGCGGAATATATCATCCGCTGAGGGGCGTCAAATAATCAAGGCGTTGGAGAATATTCCTATGCAGGTATCGAATATCCTTGAAAAGAACGAGGAGATTAAAAAAATAGCCGAGAAATGCTGTTACCACAATAATTTTCTCTATCTTGGGAGAGGAGCCAATTATCCAGTGGCTTTGGAAGGAGCCCTTAAACTTAAAGAGATATCGTATGTGCATGCCGAGGGATATCCGGCGGCGGAGATGAAACATGGCCCTATCGCCTTGATTGATGAAAATATGCCAGTTGTAATTATTTGTCCGCGCGATAGCGCCTATAAGAAAATATTGGGGAATATAAACGAGGTTAAAGCGAGGAAAGGTAAAATTATCGCTATAACCAGTGAGGGAAACGAAGAGATTGTTAATCTGGCAGATCATGTGATCTTTATCCCTGAAACAATTGATATTCTCTATCCGATTCTTTCAATTATTCCACTTCAATTAATGGCTTATCATATCGCTGTTCTCAGAGGCTGTCATGTTGATCAGCCCAGGAATCTGGCCAAGAGTGTTACAGTTGAGTAAAGAAGATGGGATAGATGTGTATTGTCAGGCGGGCCGGAAATAATCTCCGGATAGACTGCTCTCCGTTATTATACCTTTAAGTTTGAAAGATTTGAGTTATTCTGTTATTTTAATATCATGAATTTAATAAGAAGAGGTGAATATGAAAAAGATTATCAGAACCGAGTTAGCTCCAGCGGCAATCGGACCTTATAATCAGGCAGTTAAAGTCGGGGATTTTCTTTTTATTTCGGGCCAGCTCGGGCTGGATCCGGGTAATGGAAAGATGGCTGACGGCTTGTCGAATCAGGTCGATAGAGTTTTATCTAACCTTAAGGCGGTTGTTGAAGCTGCTGGGGGGGGATTGCATTCGATAGTTAAAACTACGGTAATGCTGCAATCAATGGACGATTTTAAAGAAATGAACAATATTTATATGAAATATTTCAAGGAGGATCCTCCGGCCAGGGCCGCATATGAGGTGGCCGGTCTTCCCCTTGGAGCCCTTGTAGAAATTGAGGCTGTCGCGCATCTTGGTTAACACTTAATGCGGGATTGCCCTTCTGCGGTATCTGTTTACAGTGATTGTGAGGGTTGAGTATCATCGTTTTTCAATCGTCACTGAATATACTAAATTGGTTTGCGGGAATGGATGGGTTCTGGTGAATCCCGAGGACTTCAAATCCTTCTGCCGGGTGCTAAAACCATGCGGGGTGGGTTCGATTCCCACACGTTCCCGCCATTAATGGAGGCCGCAATCGGTCTTTTCCAACAGGCGGACATCTTATTCTTACGACACGGTTATTATAAAAACAGGATAGAACCGCGAATTAATTATTTAACGTGTAAGCTGACTTATATGAAGACAGTTATTCTAAGGATATCTTTCATTCTGGTTGTATTTTTATTCATTACGCCATCTAGTCTTCTGGCTTTCAAGCAGATCTATCCTTCATATGGGAATATTGGGGAACATTTAAGTATTGCCGGGGTTGATTCTACAGAGGACTCCAACCGGGAAAGCGGCTGGACAATGGACTATCTTAAAGAGGTGCTCAAAAATGAAACAGGTTACAGCGGGAGAAAAGAAGTTGGATGGAAGGGTAAAAAAAACGCTCGTGTCGCAATGTTATGCGCTCTTGTTTTCCCCGGTTTGGGGCAGATCTATAATGAAAGGCCTGTAAAAGCCGCCCTTGCCATGGGATTGGAAACGTGGTATCTGACCAACATTCTTTTAAATTACCGCCGCGAGCAAAGGGAAATGAAAATTCGGGATAGTTATGATAAATGGGTTGAGACTGAAACGGGAGAAAGTTATATTAATTCGAATTGGCGTTTTCATAACGCCTGGTACAATGAATATAAAGCGCGCAAAATAGATTGGCTGT
>JAUXHZ010000158.1 GCA_030621255.1 Candidatus Latescibacterota bacterium | reverse complement strand
TTTACGGCTTCAGCCAGGATGAAGTTTGGTAACTGGCAGAGCAATTTGCCGTCGAGGTTCCTTGATGAGATTCCGGAATCCCTCATAAATGAGGCCGGCAATGTTGATAAGAGCAGAGACAGCGATAAACTGTTTCAGAGTGTAACCGCAGAGAGGCACTTTCCAGAGGAAGAATTTGCTTCAGCCAGGGATAGAAGATTCATGGAAGGGGTCAGTGTTAAACATCCAACCTATGGTGTGGGAAAGATAAAAAAGGTTGAAGGAAGCAGCAAGGATATGAAAGTGACGGTATATTTTACTGAGCATGGAAGCAAGAAATTTCTGGCCTGCTATGCTCCTTTTACTTTTGTATAGCGGCGGCGCTGATGATTTGATATGATTGAAATTCTGAGAGTTTACGGTATCCCGGATGAAAATTGGGGGGATTTATGACAGACCGGCAAAATGGCGGAATCAGCAATCAAAACAAGGAGTCAGGGCAGGACTGGAATCTAAACCGCCGGGCCCTTATTATTTTTCTTGTTCTAGTATCCGGTTTGTTTATAGGTGTTATAAGAAGTTTTCTTGTTTCTATCCTACTTGCTTCCACCTTTGTTACACTTTTCTATCCTATCTTTAAGAGGTTTCTGGGGCTTATGCAGACAAAGAGAAGCGCGGCTTCACTTTTGACCTGTTTTTTACTAATTGTCTGTCTCTTTTTGCCGGTTTTTTTCTTGGCCCTGCAGGTAACCGATCAGGCCCTTGACCTTTATGGAAACGTTCGGCCCTGGATCAATGAGTTAGTTCAAAAAGGAGATAGCGGAATTTTGGAGGGGATAAAGGAACTAAAGGTTTACCGGTGGTTTCGGCTTGATAGTGTCGATTGGCAGAAAACTCTCCAGCAAACGGCCGGCAAAACCGGCGCTGTTGTAGCTTCGGTGATAAACAAGACATCAAAAGGAATTTTCGAAATGATGACAAGCTTCTTTGTCGTCTTTTTTACGATGTTCTATCTCTTCAGAGACGGAGAAAGGGTAGTGAGGCGCATTAAATATCTAAGTCCGTTAAAGGATGAATATGAAAAACTGATCTTCAGGAGATTTGTTGAAATATCGCGGGCCACTGTGAGGGGAACAGTAGTTATAGGGCTTATTCAGGGGATCGTGGGGGCCTTGATACTTTTACTATTCGGGTTTAGGTCATGGCTTCTCTTCGGTGTTATTATGGCGGTACTCTCAATAATTCCGATGGTTGGAGCTTGGCTTGTATTGATTCCGGCTGGAGCTATCCGCCTGTTAACGGGAGAGATATGGCAGGGGGTGGTGATAATATTCCTAACAACCGTGGTTGTTTCCAGTGTTGATAACCTGCTCAGGCCAAGGCTTGTGGGCCGTGATGCCGGAATGCACGATCTTTTAATCTTCTTCTCTACGCTTGGAGGAATATCTGTCTTCGGAATTGCCGGATTTATCGTCGGCCCTGTAATAGCGGTCCTCTTCCTGACGGCAGTTGATATCTGGGGTGAGGAATTCGCGTCTCATCTTGAAGGAAGACAAATATAAATGGGGAGTATTATTTAATGAAATTAGAGCGCGGCAATAAATTTATTTTAGCGGGGATAGCCACGAGCATATTTTTCTGGATTGCTGAATCTGTACTTCATGTCATTTTTTTCCAAGGAACAAGTTTATTAAATCAAATATTATTTCCGGGGATTCATGAAATATGGATGCGAACTTTTGTTGTCGCTCTGATATTACTGCTGAGTTACTTTGCTAAAAGAAATCTAGATGCAATATGCAAACAAGGTGATATTGAGAATTTTGTTAAAATACATCGTGATGTATCGATCCGGCTTGGTCTGGATGAGAAGATTGATGACACGCTCAGAACCTGCCTTGACGCGGCTATAGAAATCTCGGGTATGGATAGCGGCGGAATATATTTTGTCAGTGAAGTGACCGGAGATATGACTCTTGCGCATTATAAAGGGTTATCGGATGAGTTTGTCAAAATAGTTAAGTATTACTCTACCGATTCAGAAAACACTCATTTGATAAAGTCCGGGGGTTCGCGCTATTTTACGCGGGATGAATTGACAGCGGTACACTCCGATGATCAAAATAAAGAGGGTCTTTGTTCGCTGGCGGTTGTTCCGATTCAAAGCGGGGGCAGGGTGATTGCCGTTCTGAATATTGCTTCACACGTTTGTAAGGAAATACCCGGTACTGTCCGCGACACAATTGAAGGGATAGCGCCGCAGATAGGGAGTGTGATTGATAAAGCCGGAAAAGCAAATAAATTGATAGAGAGTGAGGAAAAGTATCGAAGTATAGGTGAAAACACCCATGAAGGGATCCTGATCGTAGGTAGTGATTATAGATTTAGTTATGTGAATGATGAATTATGCAGGATACTGCAGCGCGACAAGGAGGAATTGTTAGGACATGATTTTAGGGAATTCTTAGATGAGGAAAGCGAAAAAATTATTTCCGATAGGTACAGAAGGAGACAAAGGGGAGAGGATGTTCCGAACAGATATCAGTTTAATATTGTTCGTAAAAGCGGAGAAAAGAGGAATGTTGAGTTAAGTTCTTCTGTTATACAAACAGATAAAGGCCCTGTTTCGGTAGCCCTGATTCTGGATTTATCACTCAGAAAGAGGGCGGAAAAGAAATATAAGCTTCTCTTCGAATCTTCGAAGGACGCGATAGCTGTGCTAAAACCCCCCGAATGGAGGTTTGTTGCCGGGAATCCCGCTACTTTTGAGTTGTTTAATATAAAAAATAATGAGGGATTGATTGCGGAAACCCCATGGGACATGTCCCCGGAATACCAGCCGGATGGTCGGAAATCTTATGATAAGGCAAAGAAGATGATAGAGCTCGCGATGCGTGACGGTGTTCATTTTTTTGAATGGACGCATATAGATTCCGGTGGAAATTTGATTCCAACTACAGTATATCTTGTCAGAATTGAGTTTGAAGGGGAGAATTGTCTGCTCGCTACGATAAGAGATATCGCAGAGAGTAAAGAAGCTGAGCTTCAGATGAAAAGGCTTCGTGATTATCTTACAAGCATAATAAATTCGATGCCTTCGGTATTGATAGGGGTTGATGTTGAAGGCATTGTTACTCATTGGAATAAAGAAGCGGAGAAGATTACCGGTATAGCCGCCGGAGATGCCCGCGGGAAATCTCTGCTTGAGGTATATCCCGGCCTGGAAGGCGAGATGGATAATCTCGAAATGGCTATTTCATCGGGAGAAATCCAAAAAAATCCCAAAGTTGTTCGTTATATTAATGACGATATTTATTACAAGGATATTACTGTATATCCGATTATTTCAGGGGATGTAAGCGGAGCGGTAATAAGGGAGGATGATGTAACCGAACGGCAGAAACTGCAGGATGTTATAGTGCAAGCCGAAAAGATGACTTCTCTCGGCGGTCTCGCCGCGGGTATGGCGCATGAAATAAACACTCCGCTTACTGTCATTATTCAAAACGCGGCGGTGGTTTTAAATCGTTTAATGGAGGATATTCCCGGGAATATCCAGGCCGCAGAAGAGCTTAATCTCGATCTCGTTTCCCTCCGCAAGTATCTTGACAGGCGTGCTGTTTCTGAAATGATAGATGGAATAAGGATATCGGGAAAGAGAGCAGCAGAAATTGTTCGCGATATGCTTAGTTTTGCGCGAAAAGAGATAGCTGAAAAATCAAAGAATTCTGTTAACGACCTTATGAATAATTCGGTTGATTTAGCGCGGCAGGATGTGTCTCTCGGTATTGACGCCGTAAATATCCGTTTGGATTATGATTTAAGCCTTCCAGACATTACGTGCGAGCCGGGCAAGATTAAGCAGGTCTTTTTTAATATTTTAAAGAACGGCGCGGAAGCTATGAAGAAAAGAAAGAGGAAAGGGTATAATCCTGAATTTATTTTGCGCACATACAGGGATGATGATTGGGCGTGTATTGAAATAGAAGATAACGGGC
>JAUXHZ010000151.1 GCA_030621255.1 Candidatus Latescibacterota bacterium | reverse complement strand
CCGCTTGGCCTCCGACTTCCCGGAATCAGGATTAAAGATAGAAATCCTTTCAATATCGTCATCAAAAAACTCTACCCTGATACCTTCCTCCATAAAAGTGGGGCGCAGTTCAAGCGTGTCGCCTCTTACTCTGAAAGTGGCTCGTTCAAAATCAATGTCATCTCTCCTGTACCATAGATTAACCAGGTTTCTGACTATTTTGTCACGCCCCGCACGTTCTCCTTCTTTCATACTGAAAGAAAGCTGATTGAACTGCTCAGGTGATCCAAGCCCGTAAATACAGGAAACACTCGCCACTACTACTACATCCTTCCTTGTCATAAGGGACCCGGTAGCCTTGAGCCTCAACCTGTCTATACTCTCATTAATAGATACATCTTTTTCTATATATGTACCGGTCGCGGGAATAAATGCTTCAGGCTGATAATAATCGTAATAACTGATAAAATATTCCACGGCATTGTTGGGAAAGAAATTTTTCAGTTCACCATAAAGTTGGGCGGCCAATGTTTTATTATGAGAAATTATCAATACCGGCATATTGGACCGGGCAATTACATTCGCTATAGTAAAGGTCTTTCCCGAGCCGGTAACCCCCAGAAGTGTTTGAAATTTCTTTTTCGCCTTCAACCCGTTGAGGAGAGATTCAATCGCCTCGGGTTGATCTCCTGTTGGTTTGTATGCTGAATTGAGTTCAAAAATAGACATGCCGGTTTCAAGAAGAAGGTTAAAAATGTCAATTATTTGTCAGAGAAATACTATCTCTGCCAAAATATATATTCTTTACTACTTCATTTCTCTCCCCGAGAGAGGGAACTTTCTTTCCTTTGAATTCTATTCCAAACCCTCCGGCATTACCGATTGTCCTGAATATGAAGGCATCTGTCGCCGTTAGTGTTTTTACCACACCGGGAAACAGGATAAAATCATAATAGGTTGTATCGGGGTTCCCATCCATTAATGAGATCGCAATTAGATCAAACCATGTAGTGTCAGAGGAATTAGCAACTATTTTAAGTTTAAGGGGTTCAAAATCTTTTTTTTTAACCGTTTTAGTATTGGGCGTCTTTTTCACTTTTATGGTCTTGATACTATCCCCAGAGGAAGGTATAACGGAAGGATCCCGGGTTTCAATCGTTTCTTTACTCATAAATTCTTCCATATCGGGAATCGCGTTCGGGGGTACCGCCTCCGGATCTTTTTCACTTTGCAGAGCTAATAGAACAATTATAACTACGACTATGATCCCAAACAGATACAGAATAAGGTTTTTGGAAAAACTAACGGGAGATTTTTCCTCCTCGATTACCTTTTCTTTTATTTCCCAGAAATCACCTTTGCTTATATGCGTTTGCCCTGTTTGAACCTCATACTTTTCGAGAATATGCTCAACATCCAGCCCAAGTTCACCCGCAAAATTGCGAAGAAACCCTCTGACATAAACCCTGGCAGGCAGCATATCAAAATTGTCGGTTTCAAGATATTTCAGGGCTTCTTCGGGTATCCTTGTCACTTCACTTATCTCTCCCCTTGAAACCCCGGACTTCATTCTTGCCGAAAAGAGTATTTCACCAACCGTCTCTTCACCGCTCAGATCTCCCTGGTTATCCTCCTTACCCTTCTCCCCTTTTTTTCCTTTGTTTTCTTTCACTCCAAATCCTCCAGGATATTTTCCATGCGTTTTCCGCGGTCTGCCATGGCAGACATTCTTTCTCTTTCCCTTTTAACAACTTCTTTCGGAGCTTTACGCAGAAATTGCTCATTATTCAGCCTATTTTCAATCTTGCTTATCTGGCTGTTCAGTTTCTCAATATTCTCCGCGAGCTTCTTCTTCTCCCCCTCAATATCCACAATCTCTTCTAACGGCATATATATTTCAAAAGAAGAGTGCCCGGAAGCAGCGCATTTCTCAGGCTTTGAAGCGCCTGTTTTAATATCCACCCTTTTTACAAACGCCTGGCTGCAGATCTGCCCGATAAATGGAGTTAACATTTCATCTACGGCGCTTCCCTCCTTACAATTGATAATAACGCTTACATCTTCCGAAGAAGAGAGATTAAAAGTATGTTTCAGATTACGAATACTTGAAATTACTTCCATCAATATCTTTATATTATTGTCCAGCTCTTTATCTATTAAATCCTTCCCGGCACCATGAAACTTATATTCATAAAGAGATTTTGAATGAGGGGACAACATGCTCCATATCTCCTCTGTGATAAAAGGCATAACAGGATTTAGGGCAATAATTGAAACGCCAAGTACAGCTCTGGCGGTTATAATAGCCCCCCCGGCTTTTATTCTGTCTTCAGCCAAAATCGGTTTAGAGAATTCCATATACCAGTCACAGAATTCATGCCAGAAGAAATCGTAGAGTGTTCTTATCGCCTCATCAAATCTGAATGAATCTAAATATCTTTCATACTCACCAAGCATGCCGGCAAGGCGGCTTACTATCCATTTATCTTCCCGGCTGAACTGGTAATCAAATTCCGGAATAAACCCAAAAACAGATTTAAAGAGATTGATAATAGCGTTTTCGCTATCAGGCGCTGAACTAGCATTCGATTCCTTATCGAAGCTGGACGAATAACCGCTTGAATCGGTCTGGCTGAGTACAAATCTTGCGGCATTCCATATTTTATTGGCGAAATGCTTTCCTACTTCCACCATTTTTTCCTCGAACAGGATATCCTGCCCTGGAGGTGAAAGCCTCATGAGGGCAAATCTGAGTGAATCGGCTCCATAACACTCTATTATATCTATCGGATCGGGAGAATTACCCAGAGATTTACTCATCTTGCGGCCCTTCATATCCCTCACGATACCTGTAATATAAACCGTAGAAAATGGCGGTTCGCGCATAAATTCAAGAGAAGCCATAATCATTCTCGCTACCCAGAAAAAGATTATATCCCCTGCTGTAACCAGAACATCGGTGGGATGGAAGGCAGCAAGGTCAGCTGTTTTTTCAGGCCACCCGAGAGGGGAAAATGTCCAGAGCCATGAAGAAAACCAGGTATCAAGAACATCCTTGTCTTGAACCAATTTCCCGCTTCCGCATTCGGGGCACACAGAAGGAGTTTCAACTGAAACAATCACTCTGTCACACTCATCACAATACCAGACAGGTATCCTGTGCCCCCACCAGAGCTGCCTCGAGATGCACCAGTCTCTGATTTCTTCCATCCAGTTTAGATAAATATTCTTCCACCTCGTAGGGAGAAATGTAACCTCTCCATTCTTAACAACATCGATCGCGGGTTTGGCCAACTCATCCATCTTCATAAACCATTGCTTTGAAATGGCCGGTTCTATGACGGTTCCGCACCGGTCATGGTTTCCGACAGAATGGCCATAATCCTCGATCCTACGAAGCAATCCTTGATTTTCAAGGGCCTTCAATACTTCTTTTCTTGCATCATACCTGTCCAGCCCGCTGAATTTACCGGCCTCCCGGGTCATTTTGCCATCACGGCCGATTACCACAAGACTATCAAGATTGTGCCGCTGCCCTATTTCAAAATCAGTTACATCATGAGCTGGGGTGACTTTAAGACACCCGGTGCCAAACTCAGGATCAACAGCCTCGTCAAATACGATCGGTATCTTCCTCTGAGTCAAGGGCAAAAGAAGTTTCTTCCCCTCAAATTCAGGCCGTCTGGGATCATCAGGGCTGACTGCAACCGCCGCATCGCCCAGCATCGTTTCAGGTCTTGTCGTACCAACCACAACCTCTTTATCCGAGCCCTCAAAAGGATAGGCAATATAATACAGTTTTCCATCTATATCCTTGAATTCAACCTCTTCATTACTGATAGCTGTCATACAGGAAGGACACCAGTTAACTATATAATTATCCCTGTAAATAAGACTCTTTTCATATAACCTGACAAAAACCTCTCTAACAGCTCTCGATACACCTTCATCCAGAGTAAATCTTTCCCTTGTCCAGTCCAGCGAAGCGCCAAGTTTGTTAAGCTGCTCAACAATTCTACTGTGGCATTGATCTTTCCATCCCCAGCATTTCTCGAGAAACTTATCCCTTCCAAAGAACTCTTTGTCAATCCCCTTTTCGGCTAGATTTTTCTCAACAACC
>JAUXHZ010000093.1 GCA_030621255.1 Candidatus Latescibacterota bacterium | reverse complement strand
CTGACACCTTTGATTACATACTTCAGCCCCATTTCCACTACCGAGCCACCCGATATATTCTGATTGAAACTCTGTATCTTGTTTGATATATCGGAGGTTGTGATGCCGAAGGCGTCGAGGAGGTAGCGGTCTGTTTCTATCACAACCTCTTTTTCCTCTTCACCCGATATTTTAACTTCCGCGATTCCATCGATGCGGATCAGTTCGTTCTGGATATAATTTTCAGCTATTAATCTCAAGTCGTTCATATCGTCAATCTCGGGGTGGCTCAGCGCTAATGTCATCACGGGCTGGGCATTCGGGTCATATTGTGATATGGAAAGATTGTCGATATCAATTTGCTGGCCGAGGTCTGTTACCGTCTTCTGCAGATCGAGGAATGCCTCGTCCATATCAGTATTCCAGCCGTATTGAACTGTGATTAGGGCAGACCCGGTTTTAATTTTCGACGTGACATCCGAAACGCCCCTCTGCCGGCTCGCTAATGATTCAATCTGCTCGACAAAAAGGTTTTCGATTTCGCCGGGGGGGCGTTCTCCGGCTTCCAATTCGATAAAGAGGCTCGGGTTGTTAAGATCGGGCAGGATTTCAATACCGAGGCGCTGAAAGGAGATTGTACCAAGGAGGATAATCGCAAAAACGAACATCATAACAGTTACAGGCTGGTTGACTGAAAATCTTGAAATTTTCTCCATTTTATCCGTATTCTTTCAATAGCTAAAAAAGCTGATTTAAGCTTTCGGCGCGGCGGCCTTCTAAATGCCGGTTAAAGCTGGCCGCGCTGCAGCGCTTCGTTATCTCAGCACCTTTACCTTGGAACGGTGCTTAAGTGTTTCAAATCCCTTTACTATAAGACGGTCATTAAGCTCCAGCCCATCGGTGACTTCAACGCTGTCGGGGTTTTCAATGCCGGTTTCGATGATTCTTTCATTAGCTGCGCCCTTGAGCACGATAAAGACTGTTTTCCCTCTTCCCTTTATCTGGATAACATCTTTCGGAATCACTATGGCGCTGTCCTTCCCCGCGACAACGATGCCGGATTTAACGAACATACCCGGTTTGAAGAGAAGCTCCGGATTATCAATGAGTATTCTCGTCAAAAAGGATCTTGTTTCGGAATTGATAGTAGGGGCTTTTTGAGAAATTTTCCCATAGAGTGTGTCATCAGGAAGGGTATAGTGTGTGACGTGGACCATTTGTTCGGTCTCTACGCGGTCAAAATCTCTTCCCGGAATATTAAGCTCGAGATAGAGCCCTTGATAGTTCATAACCTCCGCGAGTTTCTGTCCCGATTCCACTTCTGTTCCCGGAGTATAGTAGGGCAGGCTCACGATTGTTCCTTCAAAAGGAGCCCTTGTTTTGAGCGCGGACAGCTGATTTCTGGCATAATCATAATTATACTCGGCGTCTATGCTCGATCTTTCAGCGTCTTTCAGTTCGCGGTATGTTACACCGCCCTTGTCGTATAGAGAAAGCTGTTTTTCATATTCGAGTTTTGTTGTTTCAAGCTCCAGTTTTCTCGACTTTATTTTGATATTATTTTCAAACTCGGGATTGTCGAGATAGAGAATAAGTTCGTTCTTTTTTACATCATCACCGGCGGCAAACGGTTTTCCCGTGCGCGGATTATCAAGCAGTACGTAGAATCCTGTATTTTTTGATTTAAGCAAAGCGCTCTTAACCGCTTTGATCGTTCCGGTGGCGGTTATAAATTCTTCGATTGACGAGGGCTTGACTACTGTCACAGAAACAGGAGCCGGCAGGCTGCTGTCTGAATCAAGATCATCGCCGCCGCACGAAACAAGAAACAAAAGGGCGGCAATAGATAGTAGGTATTTCTTCACTGTTATCTCCTTATTGCATCTGGTCAAGGACTGAACAATTATTTTCAAAATTCCACAGCGATTTGATTTTCATTTCCAGAATATAGAGTTTGTATTGAATCAGCGCGGAAATCTTTGAGTTTTTCTCGCGGGAGAGCTGATTCTGGTAATCGTTAAGGTCTTTACTCGTTAAGTCTCCGTTTTTATATCGTTCAAGATTAATCTCATAGGTCAATTCGGAGAGACGGACATTTTGATTCGTGATCTCAATCTGTGTTATCTGGTTCTGAAGGTTGCGGTATGTTTCTCGTATGCCGATCATTATGTCATCTTTTGTGCTTTCAAGATCAAGTTTTCTCGAGTCGATTGTTGCTTTGGAGGCTTCAATCATCGATTCCTTTTCGCCCCAGTCCCACAGGGGTACTTCGAGTGTCACACGGAATTGCTGGTCTTTATCCGGAGAATCGTAAAGATTGCTGAAGGCTTCATCCATCCCCGTGCTTCCGTAAGAAAAATTAAGATCCCCCCTGAATTCATTATTGGAGCTTGTCTCGATAAGGTTATTCTCGGCGTTTCTGATATCAATTTGCGACTGGCGTATTTCCATACGGTTTTTCAGGCCATGCTCAATTGCCTTTTTAAGGTCGATCTCGACGGGCATATAAGAAACATCAGCGGCTATTATGATTTCCTCATAGATTGAAATTCCGAGAAGTTTTTTGAAATTATCGAGGGCGTCTTCCATCTGTACACGCTGGTTTTGCAGTTCAGATTTAATCTTGGACATATTCAATTCAGCCTGATAGAGGTCCTCCTTTTTTCCAATACCGGCGTCAACCTTGTTTTGCATAATTTTATAGCTGTCGATTTTATTTTTGTAGTCTTCTTCGGCTATCTCCAGGCTCTTCTTCGTTTTATATACATTAAAGAAGTGCTCTGTAACCTGTTTTTCCAGCGAGAGGCGCTGGATATTATACTGCAGCTGGTTTCTTTCCAGGTCGAGCCTGAGATTGTCAAGTTCCAGTTTGGTTCTGTTATAGGTAAAGATCGGCTGCTGAAGGCTGATATAAAATTCGTTTGTGTATGTTCTGTCTGTTTTATCCACTTGGCCGCTGTACGATTCGCGCCATGAAAAATTGTTTATAAGAGAAAGGGTGCCGTCGGTCCATTTGATCGGCTGTTCAATTCTTAAGAGCCCTGAGGATTGGGTCGTTTCCCTTGTGTACCATGTTGAAGAGAAATCGTCGAAGTTTCTGTTGTTGGAATAGGTGAGCGGGGTAAGAGAGAGGCTGAATTTCGATTTAAGCCGGGCACTGGCGGCGTCAAGGGAGGCCTGGCTTCGTTTCAGGTTCAGTCTTGATTGCCTGATTGAAGGGCTCTTGTCCATTGATACCTGAAGGGCGCTCTGAAGTGTTAGAGTTTGAGCGGCGTGTAGGTCCTGGCTCAAAGGGGGGATAATAAATATCCCCGCCATCAAAAAAGCCCCGAGGGCTTTTAATAAAAAATGGTTTCTCATAACAATCTCCGGTTTCATTTATACTGTTTTCAAATTCTTTGTCGTTTTAGAGTGAATAATAGTTACTTACTTCTTTGCTGTCATTGCAATAACTGTCATTTTATAAGTTTTTAAAGCCTATTAATATTTCTACGTCAGAACCACGCCTGTTGTTCCAACTAATTAATAGAGGGATAAATAACTAGTTTCCTTCAATAAAGCTATCCGTTATCCAATTTGATTGTAACGTGCTATTCTGTTTGTTGTCAAAGTCTTTAATCCTGCCGGTGCTGACCTTCCCCCATTTACTCAGTCACGCCTACTCAGTCACGCCCCAGGTTCATCTTTCTTCATGTGGTCCGCCCCGTTTTTTGTTTAATTTGATTTTAAGAGATTACAGGGAATAGGTGGAGGAGGTAATAAATTTTAGTCTGATCTATTCATAAAATTGGAAAAACCGTACAGGCTACAACAGTGTGTAAAATCCATAATTTTACTGTTCTAGCAGTAAACCATAACATTTATCATTGAATATTCGTTAAATTTTTCCTAAAAGGATGATAATTGCTGCTAAGTCAGTAAATATCATCTATTATTATGAAATAAATCTTGACATTTTCACAATTATCACATATTCTACCGCTATGATAGTAAAATATGATTTGCATAAAATGATTTTATTCCATAGAAAGCAGGCTAAATTAAGCAGAAATGAATTGGCTGAATTAGCCGGCACTGGAAAAACTGTGATATACGACCTAGAAAAAGGTAAACAGACAGTTAAATGGTCAACTATCATATCTATTTTAGATGCATTGAATATCGATATTAAATTTCAAAGCCCACTAATGGAAGAATATGAGAAAAGCATTAGTCAAAATTCATAACATCAGAGCCGGAATTTTTGTTGAAGAAAGTTCGCGGCATTATATTTTTCAATATGATGAAAACTATAACAGTCCTCCGATTTCTCTAACAATGCCTGTAATAGATAAAGTTTATGAATTTGATGAATTTCCACCCTTTTTTGATGGTTTGCTTCCTGAAGGTATCCAATTAGAAGGACTGTTGAAAGAGCATAAAATTGATAGAGATGATTATTTCACACAGTTAGTGGTGGTCGGGGCGGATTTGGTTGGTGCTGTAACTATAGAAGAAATTGCTGATGAATAGATGTCCAATCACATATCAATTAAGCGAAGACAAATACAGCAAGCAGGGTCTTGCGAAATTATCGCCAAGATTAACCGGCCTTGCCGATTTACCTTTCACCGCGCAGGAGCAAAGAAGAGAGGCAGCGTTAAGATCCGGGAAAATGTCGATCCAAGGGCGCCAACCCAAACTTAGCGCAAAATTATCAATAAAAAACAAATCATTGGGTGTGGTAGACCAAAAAGGTACTTTCATCATCAAGCCGCAAAGTGATGTTTTCAGGCAAGTTCCTGAAAATGAAGATCTGACAATGAAAATGTCCAAAATCTTTGGGATTGAAGTTCCTCTATCCGGATTGATTCATTCAAAAGATGGAAGTTTCAGCTATTTTATCAAACGATTTGACAGGTATGGTAAAACCAAAAAATATCATGTTGAAGATTTTGCGCAATTAACAGGAAATACAAGAGATACAAAATATAATTGGTCAATGGAAAAGTTGATTCCTGTAATTGAGAATTATTGCACTTTCCCTCTTCTGGAAAAGAGAAGATTATTCCGTAGAGTGTTATTCTGTTTCCTTACTGGAAATGAAGATATGCATTTGAAAAATTTCAGTTTGATAACCAGAGGAAAAAAGGTTGAACTCAGTCCTGCATATGACCTGCTCAATTCTACTATTTCCATGGGAAAAGCAGTTGAAGAAATGGCATTATCTTTAGCAGGGAAAAAACGAAAGATCGAAAGAAAAGATTTGGTAGAATATTATGGGATAGAGAAAATGAGATTATCAGATAAGACAATTAGGTCAGAAATGCAAAATCTTATGAATACAAAACAGGATTTGGAGAAGTTGATTAATATTTCTTTTTTAACAAATAGTATGAAGAAAAAGTATATAGAATTGTTTTCAGAAAGATTTGGGCGAATTGTTTAATCATGCGGGGAGTAATTATTCCCGATCCTCTGGTAATCCATCCGTAAATTCTCCCGGGTATTCTAAAGCTTAATTATCCCTTGAACTTGAAATCTTGACAGGATGTTATATTATTGATACAGCTTCTTTTAGGAATTGAATATTTT
>JAUXHZ010000309.1 GCA_030621255.1 Candidatus Latescibacterota bacterium | reverse complement strand
TCCCCGCATTCCTTGCTATTTCTAAATCTTCTCGTTATGACCTCAGCGATCATCGCACAGTCGTTTATCCCTTCAACAGTCTTAATCTTAAAATGGCGATATCCCTTTTTATATTTTTTGCCGTTACGGAAGAGAACCATTGATCCTACAGCTGCGGTTCCCTGAATATTCGAAATATCGTATCCCTCAATTATAAATGGTGTAACGGGGAGTCCAAGTGTCTTCTCTATTTCATCAAGAAGCTTTACATCCCTTCTTAACCCATCCGGTGAATTAAACAGTTTCAACGACGCGTTTCTCTCAGCAAATTCGAGTAGTTTATTTTTTCTTCCTCTCTTTGGGACAATCATTTTTACCGCGCGGGCTGTTTTTCCGCTCAGCCACTTAAGCAACAACACCTTATCAGGAGGATCATCCCGAAGATATATCACAGGCGGTATATCCATAGCCGCGTTATAGTATAGCTTTAAAAATGCCTCTGATACGATGCTTCTGTCACTTTCTCCAGTTGACGGCATAATAAATGTCTCAGAGGAAAGTATTTTCCCCTCCCTTATCTTCATAACAACAGCGCAGTACTGATCATATTCCCGCGCGAGGGCTACAACATCTTCATCACTTCCGCCGGGATCAAAGGCGAGTTGCTTTTCAGAAATTTTTTCTATAGATTTTATTTGATCTCTTAACAACGAAGCTTTTTCATACTTTTTCTCCTCTGAAAGCCTGCGCATTTCGGTTCTAAGATTTAATAATAATTCCCTGTTTCTGCCCCTGAGAAAAAGCCTTACCTGTTCTACTAGCTTACGATATTCATTTTTCCCTATCCTCCGGGTACATGGGGCGGAACACTTTCCAATCTGGTAATAGAGGCATTCACGCTCTTTCTTCTGTCTGAATTTTATATCCGAGCACCTTCTCAAGGGGAATATATCACCAATAAAACTCATCATTTTTCTTAATGAACGTGTCTCTGTGTATGGACCGAAATACTCGGAGCCATCCTTGATAATATTCCTAACCAGGACAAATCTTGGATATAGATCATTCAACGTTAATTTAATATAGGGATATTTTTTGTCGTCTTTCAGTTTGATATTATACGCAGGCCTGTTTTCCTTAATAAAATTGCATTCCAGGATAAGAGCTTCGACCTCGCTTTCTGTCGTAACATAATCAATATCTCTTACTTTTTTCATGAGGGCGCCTGTTTTAGGATCGTTGCTTGCAGTTTCACAGAAATAGTTTCTTACTCTATTATTAATATTTTTTGCTTTTCCGACATAGATTATCCTCCCCCTGGCATCTTTCATCATATAAATACCGGGCATCTTCGGCATTTTCTTTATATCTTCTTTAAGCTTTGAGTCTTTTCTTGACAAACAAGGGCCCTTCCGTTATGTTTTCGAGATACTGGAGGTGCATTAAATGCCGAATCATAAGTCATGTTTGAAAAGGATGCGTCAAAACGAGACCAGGCGCGTCATAAACAAAAGATACAGAACCTTTCTAAGACATACTATAAAAACGTTTAGCCAAATTGAAGATGCTGAAGCTGCTAAAAATCAATTTCCCGGAATAATATCGGTTATAGATATAGCCAGGAAAAAAGGTATACTTCACAGAAACAAGGCCGCTCGTCTTAAGTCTAGGCTTTCAAAGAAAACAGGCTGATTTTAGTCTTTTTTCTTAACCGACTCCATAATCTTTTCTGTTACCTCTTCTAGCGGAATATCAATAACCTCAAAGGTAGATCTGTAAAATAGTTCTACCTTTCCTTCTTTGAGTTTCTTTCCTATAGTAAGCCTGAGAGGAATCCCGATAAGCTCGGAATCCTTAAACTTAACCCCCGGGCTTAAGTCTCTGTCATCGAGAAGAATTTCCAAGCCCTTCTCTTCAAGTTCCACAGCAAACCTCTCTGCGACTTTCATTATCTCACTGTCCTGAGAATTCACAGGCAGTATTATTATGTCAAATGGAGACAACTCGCGCGGCCAGATTATTCCCGATTTATCATAATTCTGTTCAATTACCGCCGCCACCATCCTGCTTACTCCAAATCCATAGCATCCCATCACAAAGTTTTTGCTCTTTCCATCGCTATCAAGAAAACCGGCGTTCATACTCTTTGAATATTTTGTGCCGAGCTTGAAGATATGCCCCACTTCAACGCCATTAGTAATAATAAGTTTCTTGCCGCACTCAGGACATTTGTCCCCCTCACGGGCCAGT